>JAYSYV010000322.1:0-2018 GCA_043727245.1 Chloroflexota bacterium
TCGGCATATCACCCATTAGTGCCTGATCCGGCTCCGGCATGTCATTGTTGTTATAATTATAAGAATTTAGCGTATTCAGATGCAGGTCGGTCGGTCGGCTCTTTATGCCATAAGGGATACTCGAACCGGATTTACTTCGCCCGGTTTGCCCGTATTGAGAGTTTGAGCTATTTCGCGGCTGATGGGAGGCGCGACCATTACTGGAGTTACTAGAACCGTTCTGTTCCAGATTTAAATATGGGCCTTTAGCTTTGATACCGGGCGAAGGAGCCGGACGGGTCGGCTGACCATTATTAGAACTAAAACTACTTCGAGCGTTTGCGGTAGCCGGGACCGGATCAAAAAGCTGAGCCTGGACCGGCGCTTCGACTGTAAACTGGACTTCCAACTGTTCGCCCACTACCCCTGAAAGAGCCTGACTCACCACTTCGCCATAATCCTGTTCCAGACGGCGGCAAGCGTAAGTCGTAGGAGCGGCAATCAACGCCGTACCCTGGTTTATTTCCAGCAAATTGAGGTTTTTTATCCAGGAATCAAAAGCATGTCGCTCAAGCTGGATATACAGATCGCGCAAAGCAATCTGCCAGATTTGCCTGGTATCGTTGAATGTACCACCAGAGCGGGAGGAAAAATCAACCAAGGTTTGACTTTCAGAATTTGGATTGAATGCATCGTCAAAAGTATAGTTTTGACCGTTGTTATTACTTCCTGGCATATTGAAGCTCTCCAGTAAAATAAAAATTGTGGGAGGCACAAGCCTGTTATTTAATTGCCGGGTTTCACGGTCAAAACTAAAAAAGAACAAAAACCCAACAACTAACTAAATCAAGGCATGCCGAAGCGCGATCAACCTTCCCAGTTAATCGGCTGGATGGCGGCCAATCAATAAAATGAATTACACCATTTAGATTATCGTAATACGGCACAGGTAAGCGTACTACCAGGATAAGACCAGGCCGCAAACATAAATGCTTGTCTTCACTGTTTCTACCTGATCTCATCTAGCGCAAAATCGCTACGAATAAAGAAATGATAGCAGCAAATAATCAGAGAAGCAAGTAGGTAAAGTAACTCCTACCATAAGCATTTGTTTGGGTAGAGGATTTTGGGGAAAAACCCATGCGATAATTTTCCACCTGTTTTCAAGCTATTTGTGCGTAGAGTTTTCCACATATCCACACATGTCTGTGGATTACTTTTTTGACTTTTTAGTAAGTTTATTTCCAGGAAAAATAATCAGAACCTATATGTTGTTATATACTTTCAGTTTGCGATACTTTTTGTAGTATCCTGTCAGAAAGTTATCCACCCCATCCACATTTTGTGGAGTCTTTCATGAAAACATACCTTATTTGGAGTCTTTCCAGTTTTTAGCGATTCATGATAATTAACAGTTTTCCACAAATTGTTAATGGCTGTGCATTATCTCTCTAATCAATTTTGATTCTATTTTGTCCTGAATGTGGACAACTTTGTGGATAGATTCGGTGATTTCCACATTTATAAATTATTTGCCCGGCCTTATTTTCAATCTACCCCAACATAGACTCGTTGACTCTAGCTGCGGCTGGCCTTCACTTTCTTATCCAAACCGCTGGCAGGTCCACTATCTTTGCGCTTTGGACGTTTGGCCTGGTAAAAAAACCACCATTCCAACATCAGCACTATAAGTGCGCCTAATGCTAAGGGCTGCCAGAATTCCCGGTCACTTCTGGCCGCCGAGCCGCTGGAGTTCTGAATCGTTCCCTGCAAGCCCAGGTCATCCAGCGTCCTTATATTACTGGTAAGACCGCTGTACAGGTTTACTACGAAATTATCAGCGATAGAAGTCGTTTTACCTGCGGCACTCTTTTTGTGAGTAACCCCATATATGCCGGTTCGGCCTGTATCGGTAAAGGAAGCCACACCACTGTTAACTTTCAGGATTTGCGAACCGGTATCGGGCGGTTGAACACTAATTTCTTCGGTCGGGCTAGTTATATTAAAGCTAATCGGCTCGCCCGGATTGATTTCTGTCA
>JAYSYV010000323.1:0-6304 GCA_043727245.1 Chloroflexota bacterium
CCTACTCGCAGGTTACTGGCCTTGATTATTTTCGTAATCGCCTCAAAATTACCCTGCCGGATAGCCCGGCCAATATTTTCCCGGTTGGCTGGCACGTAATCCCTACCAGTGCCAAAAGGCGGCAACGGACTGACCAGGGTCAGGGAAAGACAGCGGTCGGGATGGTCAAAGATAAGCTGCATGGCCGGTCCCGCCCCCATTGACCAGCCAACAATATGAGCCTTTTTAAGACCGATGGTATCCATCACAGCCAGGCAATCGCCGGTGAAGCTTTCCATACCCTGCACTGGCAAAGGGTCGGACTCGCCGTGACTCCGCAAATCGGGGGCGTAACAGGCATAGCTGCCCGGCATCAAATCGGCAAAAGCGGCCATAGCCGATTCCCACCAGCGGCCTGAAGCCAGGCTGCCGTGAATAAAGAAAATACTCTCGGCATCCTGCCAATCCCGTCCACTATGCCGGTAGACCGTGGACAACCGGGGAGTATTGACGCGGTACACCCTTACGCTATCGTAAAAGGTTTCGTCCCAGATAGTTATCACACCCCTTTCAGGGAGCTAAAATAGTGCGAAACCAGGAAACTGAATAATGAAAACCAACAGTATAAAGTTATAGGCATTGAAAAGTACCGGAGTCAACGCCTGACGAACTAAGGGGCTATAAACTGAGCAAATTCTAATTTTTAATTTGAAATGATTGAAAGACTCAGCCGTCGCATCCGTTCCCGGCCCAGTACCAGGAAATTTCCGGCCAGCGCGTCGGTTTCGAGCGAGATATATTCCTCAACCAGACCAATATCAATCAGTTCCGCCGCGTGCGGATCAACCGGCAGCCGGGCCAGCACCGGTGCCGCCGCCGCCTGGGCCAGTTCGTCAGCTCGGCTGGGGCCAAAGAGATAAAGTTTCTTACCGCTCTCAGGCAAAACCAGCCAACTCATATTTTCAACTACTCCTATTATCGGGGTGTGCAGCTTCTCGGCCAGCCCAATCGCTTTCTTGACAATACTGGTCGCCAGCTTCTGGGGTGAAGAAACCAGGATGATGCCGTTGACCGGTAGGCTTTGCATAACCGTCAGAGGAGCATCACTGGTTCCGGGGGGCAGGTCCACCAGCAAATAATCCAACTCGCCCCAGAGGGTACTGTTGTAAAAATCTTTAATCATTTTGCTGATGAGCGGCCCACGCCAGATAATCGGCTTGTCCTCGTCCTCTACAAAAAAGAGCGAGGAAATCACTTTAATGCCCTGGCCGCTGATGACCGGGATAATTTTGCCGCCTTCGCCTTCGGCGGGCCGGGCGGTAATGCCAAAAGTGCGCGGAATACTCGGCCCGGTTATATCGGCATCCAGGATACCGACCCGGTAGCCCAGCCGGTTCAAGCCAATCGCCAGGGTGCTGGTAACAAAGGACTTGCCTACTCCACCTTTACCGCTGACAATCGCGATAATATTCTTGATACCGCTGGTGGTCGTATCGTCTACACCGAGGGCATTTGAGGCCAGCCCGCCAGTTTTTACTTCCGGGAAAAGCTCCGGCTGCACCAGGACCAGGTTCAAATCTTCCAGCAGGGGTTCAACCGCTACTTTATGGGCTTTAGCGCCTCGTTCAACCGTATCGAAACTGGCGATAGAGCAGGTTACACAGCCTAACCCATGTTTGGCAAAGACCCTGACCGTTTCCGGCCAGGTTTCCACTATATTCTTAATGACCGTTTCCGGCGCAATGGTCCGGCTAACTTCGCTCATTCTTAGTTTACTTACCTTTTATCAAAAACGTTTGCTGAAAACTGTTCGCCGAGCCAACTTAATGCCCATTATAGCAATTCGCTTTCTTCCGGTTTGCGCCGCCGGAAGACCAGATAGCTGCCATTGAAAGGGCCGCGCCCCTGCTGCTCCCAGAAGGTACGGATGTACCCATAAGTCGGGACAATTTTAGCCAATTCCCACCCCGACTCGCCCATCTCTTTAACCACACTATCGAAGCGAGCCGTCAGTTCATCTTTTCTTAAATGCCGCCGCCGATATTCAAAAGGTTGCATGACTTCAAGTAATATTTTCTAAATAGAAAAAGCCCGGCGAACCTAAGCGTCAGAGCGCCCGGCCCGCCAGGGCCTTTAGCATTGGTTATTAGACCAGTTTCTAGCCCAGGCGCTCCTCGACAGCATTCCAATCAATATTGGTGAAGAAAGCCTCGATGTATTTAGGCCGTTCAGCCGGTTTGTAGTCGAGCAAGAAAGCGTGTTCCCAGACATCCATAATCAGGATCGGTTTGAAGCCCGCCGGGTTGCCGTCTTCGTGCAGAGTAACCCAATGGTTTGATAGGCGGCCATTAAAGGGGTCCTGAAACGTAATCGCCCAACCCACTCCGCGCATCGCACCAACTTTAGTAAAATCGGTCCGCCAGGTTTCAAAATCACCAAAAGAAGCATTGATAGCCTCGGATAGCTTGCCGCCGGTGCTGGGGGCGCTGCTGGGGCTGGAAGTCATATTGCCAAAATAATACTCGTGCAGACGCATACCGTTGTATTCAAAACCCAACCGGCGGGTCAGCTCGGCGTATTCTGGTGAACCGGCTTTACCGTCTTTAATCAGTTGGGAAATATGTTCGTTGAGGGTATTGGTGTTGGTTACATAGCCTTTATAAAGACCAAAATGTGTTTCCAAAGTTCTATCGGAGATGCCTTGAAGACCGCTCAGGTTGAAATCCTTTGCGACATAGGTTTCTTGAGCAAGAGTAGCCACTTGCAATTCCTCCTTGATTTAACCAGTCACAACCTAAATGTGAAAGGTGATTAACAAAATTTCTATCTCTCGTTGTTAGTTCTAAAGGGGAAAGTGAGCCTAAATCAGGCAAAAACCGAGCTTTCACATTCTGCCCAACCGTTTCTGAAAACTCACTACCGGATACAGTATAGTCCTTTAAACCTGATTTTTCAAGCAAGCGACTTTGTAGAACAGCAGCCAGTTGTCAGCAACTGGCTGCTGGCTGCTTTCTAAAGATCAACTCCTGCTACTGCTACCATACCCGCAAGGGCGGTGGCGCGGGCAGCGAAACCACCTTCTAAATCGGAGACCAAATCCTCGAAGCTTTCGAGGCCGACACTGATCCGGTACATTTCATCCTCAATGCCCATACTCTGACGCACTTTCGGAGCATCGCGATAACCTTCGCCGACCGGCAGAAGTAGGCTCTCATAACCGCCCCAGCTTACCCCGATAGAGAAATATTCCAGGGCATCCACGAAGGCGTACTGGGCCGGCAGCGGGGCCGGGTCGTGCAGCGATATAGCAAATAAACCGGCATTACCGCTTTGCTGAGTCTGGGCTAATTCATAGCCGGGAAATTCCGGCAGACCGGGATGATAAACCTTTTTTACCTCCGGGCGGGCCTGTAACCAGTGGGCCAGTTGCAGGGCGGTAGCGCTCTGCTGTTTCAGACGCACAGCCAGAGTACGCAGTCCGCGTGTCACCAGATAAGAATCGTCAGGGGAAAGGGCTGCTCCCAAAACCTCGGCAATAGGCTGGATACGCCGGTAAAGTTCGGCGTTGCAGGCCAGCAGCCCGGCTACTACATCGGAGTGTCCACCGATATACTTGGTCGCCGTATGGACCACCACATCTATACCCAGGGTAATCGGCTGTTGGTAGAGGGGTGTCGCCCAGGTATTATCTATAATCGTATAAATATTGTGGGCTTTTGCCAGGCGAGCCACCGCCCGCAAATCCTGGATTTGAAAGGTCATTGTCCCCGGCGATTCGAGGTAAATCACTCGCGTGTTGGGTCTCAGGCGATGGCTGAGGTCGGGCGATTCATCCGAATCAAAGTATTCCACCTCCACGCCCATATTCTTCAGCAGAGTGTCACAAAGCTGGCGGGTCGGACCGTAACAGCACATCGCCACCAGCACATGATCGCCGCTCTTTAAGAGAGCTAAAAGAGGAGTTGAGATAGCGGCCATGCCGGAAGAAAAGGCGATAGCGTGGTCGGCCCGTTCCAGGTAGGCGATTTTCGCCTCAAGGTTGGTCCGAGTTGGATTACTGACCCGGCTGTAGACGTGCGAACCATTGGCGCGTGCGTCCAGGAAAGCCTGGTAAGATTCAAAACTGAACAGCGAAGCCCGGTAGACCGGCGTATTAATCGCCCCCCGATTTTTAAAGCGGTCATCACCAAAATGGAGCAGATCGGTTTCGGTAGAAGGCATTAACTTCTCTCATTTCTGTATTAAAAGTTGAATAAAATTATCGAGCAGAATTAAAAAGGCCAACCAGCCGCTTGATAACGACTGGCTGCCATTTGTTACCGGATATATTATCAGGTTTTTAGTTGTGGGTCTAACGCATCCCGCAAACCATCCCCAACAAACGAAAAAGTCAGCATGGTAACCGCGATAAGCAGGGTAGGAAACAACCCCAGATGCCAATAAACCCGGATGTACGAGCTGGAATCAGCCACCATTTTACCCCAGCTAGGCAAAGGGTCATTGATACCAAAACCCAAAAAGCTAAGTCCTGCTTCAGTAAAGATGGCCGTAGGAATGCCCAGCGTTACAGCGATTATCAGAGGAGCCAGGGCATTGGGCAGCAAGTGACGCAGCGCGATATGCAGCGGTTTTGCGCCAATCGCATGGGCGGCCAGGACAAACTCTTTCTCGCGTAAGGTCAACAACTGGGCGCGTGTAAGGCGGCATATATCCACCCAACTCACCAACCCGATTGCCACAATTACATTGACCAGACCACCGCCAGGGGCAGAGTCGGAAGCTCGCCAGACCGAAATCAGGAAAAGTGCAAACAGCCAGATCGGTATGGCCGTCAGCACTTCCACTCCCCGCATGATCATAAAATCAACCCAGCCGCCAAACATTCCGGCGACAATACCCAGCGGCAGCCCGATTAACAGGGCAATGAATTGGACCGAAAAACCCACCGTCAGCGAGACACGCGCCCCGTAAATCAGGCGGCTGAGAAAGTCCCGGCCAACCGAGTCGGTACCGAGCAAATGGTTAGGTGAATTTGGGAACTCATTCGCCTCTATCAAATTGGAATAATCATAGGGAGCCGGGGAAATTACGTCCGCAAAGATAGCCGCCAAAATTAAGAAAACCAACACCGCCAACGCTCCGACCGCCAGTTTATTTTTGGAAAAGCGACGGGCGGCATCACGCCATAAATTGGAGGGTGGAGCCTCAGCCGGTTTCGCTGAAATTTTCGGTGGGGTTTCAACAACAGTACTCACGATATAATCTCCAAATTAAGCTGCCTGCAACAGATTGCCTGACCCTGAAATAACTTATTAGCTACTCAACTCAGGCGGATACGCGGATCTACAACAGTGTAGAGAATATCGCTCAACAGGTAAGTAATACTCCACAGGAAAGCTACCAGCAGCATGGTTGCCATTATCATCGGGTAATCCCGCAGATAGATACTCGATACGAAGAACTTACCCAGACCCGGCACGCGGAAGATTACTTCGACAAAGATTGTACCGGTAATCAGGTTGGGAATCTGAGGAGCCAGGATAGTAATAAGCGGAATCAAGGCGTTCTTGAGGGCATGGCGCATAATTACTACCTTGCCGCTCAACCCTTTGGCCCGTGCGGTTCGGATATATTCGGAGCGGATGACTTCCACCATACTGGAACGGGTATAACGCGCCACGATGGCGGAAGGACCCAACCCCAGAGTTATAACCGGTAAAATCGCGGAATTCCATTCCCCCCCGGTACTGGGCCACCCGCCGGTGGGAACCCAACCCAGTTGAATCGAGAAAACCAACAGTAACCAGATCGCAATTACAAAACTGGGCACAGTGATGCCAAGCGTCGAGATAAACGTGACAACGTAATCAATCCAGGTATTTTGTTTAATAGCCGAGATTATCCCGGCGGTCAGCCCGATGACAAAAGCAAATACAATTGCCATCAAGCCTAACTGGATACTAACCGGCCAGGTCCGGGCTATCAGGTCAACCACACTTTCAGTCGGGCTTTGAAAAGATATACCAAAGTCACCACGAAGGGCGTTGCCCATGTATAAAAAATATTGCTCATAAAGTGGCTTATCCAGGCCATATTTAGCCAGAATATTAGCTTTAGCAGTCGGTGGCAGTGGAGATTTTTCTTCATCGAAAGGCCCACCCGGTACCGAGTGCATCAAAAGAAAGGCCAGGATCGAAACCAGAAAGAGGACTACAATCAGACCAAAGATACGCTTAATCAGGTAGCGGGCCATAGCTTCATCCTTCGGAAAGTAAGTGTAAGAATAGGTGGAGGCCGGTTAAGGCAACTAAAGGAAATATTCCCT
>JAYSYV010000324.1:0-6303 GCA_043727245.1 Chloroflexota bacterium
CAGGCCGTTGCGCCGGACTTCAATCCCAGCGGCGGCAATTTTGGGGGTTGGTTGGTCTTGTTGAGTGGCGAAAAGCATGGGGCCACAGGCCGCGCCCCAGCGAGATTCTTTTTCCAGCGCCCGGACCAGCGTTTCCAGCCAGAGCGGGTCGGCCTGGGTATCGTTGTTGAGTGTGGCGATATACCGGCTGGCCGGGTCGCTGGCGGCCAGACCGGCCAAATTTCCTCCGCTAAAGCCGGTATTCCGGGGCAGTTCGAGCAGCCGCAGCCGGGGCAACCCGGCTTCGTTGGTTAGCCATTCTCCAAAGTTCGACTTCAACAAGGCCACCGAACCGTCGGTCGAGCCGTTATCCACCAGCACAATCTCAAAATCGCGGTATGACTGCTGTTGCAAAGCATTCAGGCACTTTTGCAGATAGCGTTGCCCGTTCCAGTTTAGGACCAGTAACGAAACGACCGGCTGGCTCATGTCTGAGTGCGAGCTTCAGTAAAAATTGGTTCGACCTGTTCCGGCAATCTGGCAAAAACTTCGGCTGCCGTGGTTTTGCCCTGCCAGACCGGCTGCAACCGGGTATTCATCAGCGAGTCCACCTCGGAGGATAGCAAAAATTCAGGATATTGCTTGCCCACTTCGGTTTCTTGCAAGAAGACCTGGGTGTTATAGGGCTGCTGGCGCAGAAAAATATTATCTTCGCGAACCGATTTGCGGGCCGGAACCATCAGGCCAGTATCGGCAAAGAGGGCTTCGCCGGAAGGTCCGGTCAACCACTGTATGAACTGCCAGGCTTCCTCTTTATGTTTGGAATTTTTATTGATGCTGTAACCGGCTCCGCCCAGTACGTTAACTCGCTTTTTCCCGGCTGGAAGCGGTACGACATCCCAGCGCAGACCCGGCGTTTTGGCGTAGGTCGCGATATTAGTATGGTTGCCAAAGGCCAAGGCTACCTTGCGCGAGGTGAACATTTCGGCAATTTTGTCGCTGCTGTTCATTTGTTCGTAGGTTGGTGTCACATTGTCCTTATTTATCAGGTCGGCGTAGAACTGAACCGCGTCCGCCGCGTCCTTGTTGTCCAGCAGTAGTTTAGTCGGCGGCTGGGGAGCCGAATATTTGTCATAGAGTTCCCCGCCGTTTTGCCAGACCCACAACCGCCACCATGTATCCGGCTCAAAGGCGAAGCCGTAGCGCGTAATTTTGCCTGAAGCGTCCCGCTGAGTTAATTTCAAAGCCGCACTTTGTAAGTCCTGCCAGGTCCATCCGGCCTGGGGAATATTGATGCCAGCCTCTTTTAGCATATCCAGGTTTACATAAATAACTTTAGTGTCGTTGTCCCTGGGTAGGCCGTGTAGAGCGCCATTGTATCTGAACGAGTCCAGTAGGCCGGGATAAAAATCGTCAATATCCAGTTTATCGCGCTGGATGTAGGAGTCGATTGGCTCCAAAAGGCCCGACCCGGCCCAGGTTGGCACATTGGACAGGAACATTACGTCCGGCGCTTTGTCACCGACCCATTCATTTTTGAGCTTATCGAAGTAAGTATTCCAATTTTCGTTCAGGATATTAACTTTAACACCCGGATATTTCGTTTCAAAAACCGATTTCAAACGGTTATTTATGGCGATTTCGGTACTGTCGCCCCAGAAAGACCAGGTAATATTGACCGGGTTGGCCGGATTACCTACAATGGTCGTGGCCGCCGAAGCTTTAGTGGTTGCGGCGGCGCTAGTTGGTTGGGCGGGCGGCGTAGGGGTGGCATCGGCCCCGCAGGCGCTTAAAACAAAACCGGCCAGCAAAAATATAATTCCCAATAACCCGTATTCTGGGCGGGTTTGCGAGGAATTAAAGATTAATTTTAACTTCATTTTGATTCTCTTATAGAACAACTAAAATTAGCTGACCGATTTTTGGTGAATACTCAAAAAGCCCTTCAGGTTTGCCATCTGGCCTATGTCATACCGGCTAAAAGGCCAGATCTGGCGAAATTTTTCACTTGGTAGGCAACGTTGCCCGGCACTTGAATAATGAGCGGTTTTGATTTTATTATACCACTTTTTTGGCTATTGGCCTATTATTTTTGGTTTAAACTTACTGGCCGCTGCCTACTTTCCCGGCGCTGTGCTATAATTTCAACGTAGATAGTAAGCTGAAAGTTACGCCATTGTTAGATATTAACCGGACAGTTTCGACTTTAAAGGAAACGCGAAGAAAAGAAACCCATAGAAAGGCAGTAAGAAAATGTCTCAACCTCCATATCAGGGCGCACCGGGCAACTACCCTCCCCAGGGCCAGGGTGGCGCTTTTAATAACCAACCGGGCGGCTACGGCGCTCCAATGGACCGGGGTATGGTCACAACCGGCCTGGAATTTGGCGGCTACAAAATTGTGCGCTACCTGGGTGTAGTGCGCGGTCTGACTGTTCGCAGCCGGAGTGTGCTGGGCAATATCGGGGCAGGCTTCCAGAGCCTGGTCGGTGGTAAAATTACCATCTATGTCGAATTATGCGAACAGGCCCGCGAGGAAGCCTTTAACCTGCTAATGCAGCACGCTTCCCAGTTGGGCGCTAACGCGATTGTCGGGATGCGCTACGATGCCAATGAGGTATCCGACGGCATTACCGAAGTGCTGGCCTATGGAACCGCCGTAATTCTCCAGCCGGAAAAAGGCTAATAACCGCTCTTTTGAAATATAGGAGTACTCAGGTGATTAAGTTGCATGCCGACCTGCCCTCTCTACCACTGCGTGAACGGGCCTGGCAATGGTTACAGTGGTATGGCGTGCGGGTGATAGTTAAAGACCCGCACAGCACCAGGGGCGGCGGGCTGTGGTGGTCGGATAAAAAATTAGTCGAGCTGGAAACGGCCCAGGAAGAAGCTGCTATCCACGAACTGGCCCACGCCTGGTGGGAGGAGCAGCGCAAAAATGTCTCCGTTCGGACGACTTTTAGCCAGATGGTCAATCGCCTGTCCGAAGAAACCGACCCTCGTTACCGCCGGGCCGCTGAACTGGCCTACGTTTACGAGCATGGCGACCCCCATACCGGCTTTAAAGGCATGTTCCAGGATGATGGCACCATTATAGACTGGGAGCAGTACGCCGGTCTTGCCAGCGGAGTGATGGGCCGTCCGGCCTTGCTGCCGCCGTATATCCGGGGTTTCTACACCGAGTTGTTTGAATATTCGGAGTGGGAAAACTTATGAACGCCGCTGATACTTACCTGGACGATAGCGGCAACTGGGCCGACGCGACAGCAGCTTACCGGGCCGCTTTGCCCTTTGCCCGCCAGTGGCAGCCGGATGCTCGAACCGCTCTGGTGGAGTGGGGCGAATATCCACCGGCCCATCTAAATCAGGCGGGCGAGTGGGAAATCCAGTTCTGGTCGCCTGGTGTTCGCGCGGGGTTAAACCTCTTTCTTGATAAAGACCATAAGGTGCTGCGCCAGCAAGAATGGGGCGCATTCTACCAGCAAAAGGCGGTCCAGGTCGGGCAGGAAATCCTGGGGCCGCAGAATTTCGAGTATGTACCGGAGATAAGTCATCCCGGCCCGGAAAGCCTATCTTTTGTTTTCCGGCGGCCCTCACTCACATACAGTGGTCAGCAAGATTTTGTGGATTTACAGATTTCAACTTCGGTAATGCTAACACCGCCGCCTCGTCGCCTGAATATAAACCTGGTTCGCAACGAAGGCGACCGGCCCATGTTCGGCCAGTTTGGCGGTTTTGAAACCCGGTTGGGGGCTATTCTGCCGGAACAAAAACTGGATTACTGGTGGCCTTTCAAAGATGAGGCCGAATATGAAGCGCGGCTGTGCGAGACTTTCGGCCTGGTGGTCCAACATGGCCTGGCCGCCCTGCTGTAACTTATAAGGAGAGGATGATTACGATGAGTGAAGAAATCAAGCGGGTGGGCTTAATCGGGGCTGGCGCGATGGGCCGCCCTATGGCCGAAAATCTGCTTAAAAAAGGCTTTGAAACTTATGTCCTGGCCCATAGCAACCGCCAGCCTATCGAGGAACTGGTCGGAATGGGCGCTAAAGAAGTGGCTTCGGCGGCTCAAATGGCTTCCCAGGTCCAGATTATTGTGACGATGGTCCCCGACGCGCCCCAGGTTGAAGAAACCTGCTTTGGCGAAAAAGGTATCGTACAAGGGGCTGCGCCCGGCCTGATTCTGATTGATATGAGTACCATCTCGCCGGTCGCGACCCGCAGTATTGCCGCCCGGCTGGCCGAAAAAGGTATCGGCATGGTTGATGCGCCGGTTTCGGGCGGCCCCTGGCGGGCGCAGAGCGGCACTTTGACTATTATGGCTGGTGGCAACCCGGAGACTTACGAGCGGGTCAAGCCGGTCCTGGAAACTTTCGGTAGCCCGGTTTTGGTCGGGGAGAGCGGTATGGGCGAAGTGGTCAAGCTGGTCAACCAGATTATTATCGGGGTGAGCGCGATTGGGATTGTCGAAGCCTTTACCTTTGGCGTTAAAGCCGGGGCTAAAGCCGAAACCCTGCGCGAAGTCCTCATGAGCGCCACAAGCGGCAGTTATCTCATGGACAAGTGGATTCCCCAGAACCTCTTGAAAAATGATTTTTCATCCGGCTTTGCCTCGGAACTGCTGCATAAAGACCTGAACGCCGCGCTCTCAGCCGCCCGCGAACTGGGCGTACCCATGATGAGTACGGCCCTTTCCCAGCAGCTTTACGGCACTCTTAAAGGGATGGGATATAACCGTGAGGATTACACCGCTATCGCCCGGATTTACCAGCAAGCCGCCAATATTACCATCGCTACCGGGGAACCCTATAGCAAGGACCAATAAAACGTGCAAGACCAACCGCCTTCGCAAGAACCGGACGAGTTGCAAAAAGGAGGGTGGCGTAGGCCGCTCTCCTACCTCTTACTTATCGCCGGGGCTGCCGGGATTCTCTTTAATAACCAATTAGGTCAGGCTACTGGTATCTCCACCACGGTTTTTCAGGTAGCGACCTTTGCTCTCTTTATAGGTGGGGCGATCCTTTTCTTTTCGGTCCGCGAAAGTGCCGACCGTGTTTCGACTTACCGCGAAGTTTTTACCGTTACCGACAAACCCTCTACCTCTGACCTGCCCCCCAAAGACCCGAACTCTCCCGAATTTCCCGAAAAATAACCAGTTAAATCTTGTTACCACATATCACAGGTTGAAAGATCGAACCTTTTCAGTCGGATATAAAAAGTGCCTCTCTTTACTAAAGGGGGAGGCACTTTTTATCAAACCCAACTTCTGACTACTTTTCCGAAGCCTTCAAAGCCTGTTCCAGGTCCCAGAGAATATCCTCAATGTCCTCCAGGCCGATTGATATTCTTATCATATCGGGGCCGACCCCGCTTGCGGTCTGTTCTTCGGCACTAAGCTGGGCGTGGGTAGTGCTGGCCGGGTGAATTACCAGCGATTTAGCGTCGCCCACGTTCGCCACATGGCTGAAAAGCTGGACATTCTCGATAAATTTCTGGCCTGCCGCTAGTCCGCCCTTGATACCAAAAGTAAAGATGGCCCCTGCTCCTTTAGGCAAATATTTCTTCGCCAGGTCATAATAAGGGCTGGTTGGCAGCGAAGGGTAATTTACCCAGGATACCTGGGGATGTTCGTTCAGAAATTCGGCGACTTGCCGGGCGTTGGCAACGTGCCGGTCCATCCGCAAGCCCAGAGTTTCCAACCCTTGCAGGAACATGAACGAGTTAAACGGGCTGAGGGCCGGACCCATATCCCGCAAGCTCTCGACACGGGCCTTCATTATAAAACCAAAGTCGCCAAAGGTTTCATAAAAGCGGATACCGTGATAGCCCTTGCTCGGTTCGGTCATGCCGGGAAACTTGCCGTTGTCCCAGGGAAACTTGCCGCTATCTACGATTATCCCGCCGATGCTAGTGCCGTGTCCGCCAATAAACTTGGTGGCGGAATGGACCACCAGGTCGGCTCCCCACTCCATCGGACGGCACAGGTAAGGCGAGGCGAAAGTGTTGTCCACCACCAGCGGCAGTCCGGCTTCGTGGGCTATTTTCGCGACTGCTTCAATATTTAGCACGTCAATTTTGGGGTTGCCAATTGTTTCGGCGTAAAGCACCTTCGTTTTGGGAGTTATCGCTTTGCGGAAGTTTTCGACATCGCTGCTATCAATAAAGGTCGTGTTGATACCCATTTTTCGGAAGCTAATGTCAAGCTGGGTATATGTCCCGCCGTACAGCGTATTGCTGGCGACAATTTCATCGCCGTGACTGAGCAGGGTAAACAGGGTAATGAACTGGGCCGATTGCCCGCTGGCAACCGCCAAAGCCCCGACTC
>JAYSYV010000325.1:0-2016 GCA_043727245.1 Chloroflexota bacterium
CACGGCTCTCCAAGTGTTAAAATGGAAGTACCACCTAACCAATTTAACCGAAAGGAAAGCCGTGACGATTTTATTTTTAAGGTGCTAACTCCTTTTGAAGAGTTTGTGAAAATTTTATGCAATTCTTAAGTATTTATATACTGCTCTACGACAAATAGATTAAAGCTATGAACACTACATTTCATTTTGATTTAATACAGGTCAGTAAACCACGAATTCCGAAAGGGTAAGAAATTTTTCTCCCAAAAGCTAATTCAAGCTCAATTAACTTTTCAAGTATCAAATTATTCTTAGTATTACGAATGTTTTTCGCTACTACATTTTGCTTTAAGGCCTGTTCTCGCGATAAAAATCTTTTATTACGCTGCTTAACCAACCAGAAGCCTGGGTAAACTGCAAACCCCAGGTGTGACCGTTCTAAAACTTCAAATCCTGTTTGCTTGAACAGCCCGGCTAATTGTTTCAGGTTATAGCGGCGGAAATGCATCAACAATTCATCATAAACATCATACAGTTTGGGGCCGGTTGGTACTTCAATTATTGCCAGACCACCAGGCTTAAGAATCCGGTAAAGCTGCCGGATAGCTTCATTATCATCCTCAATATGTTCAAGTACGTTCAACAATACAACTGCATCCAAGCTGGCATCAGGCAGGGGACATTTTAACAAGTTGAACTGAAGCAGGGGAGTATCTGGGATTTGCTGAGTTAACTGCTCCAGGGGCTCACGTACATAATCGGAACCAATTATAAAAGCACCGGGTAGACTGACTTTCATCAGTTGAAGCATTTGCCCAGAACTACAGCCAATTTCAAGAATAGTAGGGGTCGGCGTTTTCAGGTATTTGTTCAACTGTTCCTGAGCATGTTGACGCGAAGCCAAATCTATAAAGTGGTCAGACCCGGCAGTTTCTTCATGAAATTGGGTCAGCCCATCTGTCCAACCAGATTTACCAATATCATAGGCTAAAATTGAACAGAAATCTTCACCTATACGAAATCCCTGCCCGGTCCAAACAGGAGTATCAACAGAATTTCTAATATTAGGCCAGGGGTAATTAATCATCATTTCCTTCTAGTTTTAATACCAGGCAACTACAAAGTCTGCTACTCAAACTAAAACTTCTAAAAATTGTAAATAATGGGTAAAACCGCTCAATCGTGCCTTATTATAGCTATTACTTGAGTTAATAGCAAACCAACTTTAATGGTTAAAGTCATTTTGACATTACTTAACCAGCCTGATATTATCGCTGTTATATCTTATTGACGTTTAGACTAAAACAAAGGGCCAGCTAACCTTGCGGTAGCTCGCCCAAACGAGTAATGTTGCTTCTGACAAAAAAAGGAGCATTACTCAAATGGACTTTAACATACTTAATGAATTTCGTCAGCACTTTTACGATACCCTTTCAAGCGCCAAAGATAGCCTGTTCAATTGTGCCGATGCCTTGCTGACCGAAACTACGGCCCAATCCTTCGTCGAACTGGCCCTGTCACCATTCTTCAAGCGAAAATGGCCCAGCCTCTACGAAGGCTTTGAAGATGGCAAATTGGATCGGGCCGCTTTGCGTCAACTCTTCGCCAACTATGTGCCGCACCCCACCCAGGATGGGGATTGGTTAGTAGTGGGCGTGGATGCTTCTAATATCGTCCGTCCGCAAGCTTTTAGCCTGGAAGACCGGGGCGCGTTGTACCTGCATAACCTACCTGAATGTGACAAGCCGATCACTTACGGCTGGCAGTTCTCAGTGGTAGCTGCGCTGCCAGAGCTTAGTAGTAGTTGGTCTTACATTCTGGACAGTTGCCGCATTGCCACCTCTCAAACGGCCTCTCAAGGGGCGGCTGAACAACTAGCGGCCCTGGCTAAACTCTTCGCGCAACGCTACCGCTTACTGGTAGTGGCGGACCGTTACTATGGCAGTGCCACTTTCATCAAAGCCTTACTAGAAGTAGGGGCTGAGGTGGACGGACTATTACGCATCAAGAGCGACCGCGTGTTCTACCACCCGGCCC
>JAYSYV010000326.1:0-6300 GCA_043727245.1 Chloroflexota bacterium
TTGAATATCTGGAGCAAGCGCAAGCTTTTTGCCGATGACACGACCGGCATTACTCTCGAAAGAATCGGGCAGGAGTAGCAAGATGCAAGTTATAATAAATAACCGGCGAGTCAACCTGGGCGAACGCGATGTGCTGGGTTCCGGTGGGGAAGCGGTGGTTTTTGGGTATAAGAACCTGGCGGTCAAAATCTACCATAACCCTGGCCCGGCCCGTTCCGCTAAATTGTTGGACCTGCTACGCTTACCGGCGGCTTTACCTCCGGCGGTGATTATGCCCCAACAGCCCGTCTACGACCTGGCCGGTCAGAACGTTATCGGTTTCACTATGGATAGCGTGCCGGAGCGATTTTTATCTGTCACCAGCCTGCGTAACAAAGCTTTCAGGGCCACTCACGGTTTTAATAATCGCCAGGTGGCCGAGCTATTCCTGGCAATTCACACAACTTTGCAACAAATTCATGCGGCGGGGCTGGTGATTGGCGATTTTAACGAGCTAAATCTGCTTTTCGAGGCGGATAAGCCGGTCTTTATAGATGTGGATAGCTACCAGTACGGGCCTTACGCCTGCCCGGTGGCGACCGAAGCCTTTTTAGACCCCCAGCTTTACGGCCTGGACCTGGCGGCATCTCCCGTCTTCCGACCTGAACACGATTGGTATAGCTACGCGGTGTTGCTTTTCCGCTCGCTTTTGCTGGCTCATCCCTTTGGTGGTACTCACCCTAAAGTGAAAAAGTTGGTCGAACGGGCCGAAAGTGGCCTTTACATCCTGGGAAGCGAGGTAACATATCCCACAATCGCTTATTCGCCCTGGCTTCTATCGGACGAATTGAGCGAAGTGTTCAAAGCCATCTTTGCCGGAAAGGAGCGCAGCATCTTCCCGGCTCAAAAGTTGGCAGATTTCGCCCAAAGCCTGGTCGAGTGTGTTAGCTGCCGGAACTGGTTCCCGGCCAAGAGGCGCTTATGTCCGCTTTGCCAGCCGACCGCTAACTTCAGCTTTAGCCTGCCAACCCAGGTGGCCGGTCTGGAGGCCGGAGAATGGCTGACCGCCGGTGGTCAAATCGTGGCCTGTCAGGTCTTTGGCGAAAAAATTTACCTGTTGGCCCGTGAAGCTGATACGGCTGTGTTGTATATCATAAGAAGTAACCGGCTTTTCGAGCGGTCGGAACTTTTTCGCTGGCTACCGGGGGCGACTTATTCTTTCATGGCTGACTGCCTGGTGGTTAATCCCTTTGGCAGTACCGAATTGCTTCTACTGGAAATGGGGGAAAGCGGCCAGATAAAGCCGTTATTCAAGACCAGTACTGGCCGTTTTGAAGGCCAGGCTGTTTTCGCCACCACCGCCCGCTACCTCTACCGGCTGGCCGGGGGTATGTTGATGCAGGGCGAATTGAAAAACGGCCAAATGGTAGAAAGACCTTTATCGGCGGTCCTGGAAGACCAGACTCGCTTTAGCGCCTTCCAGGAAGGAACGGGCGAAAGCATCATTGGTTTTAGCCGGGTCTTTAAGAATTATGAGTGGTTTTGCCTGGGTAAACAGGGCCGGTCGGTCTGGCCGGTAACGCCGCTTGAAGCGGACGAAACCATGCTGGATTTCTCAATCAAGCCCGGTGGGGCGGAAGACCTGCTAATCCGGCAGACCCGACAGGCTGGACTGGACTATGTACGGCTGGATGTTGTTTCAAGCGGAGGGTTGCTGGTCCTGGCGAAACGCCGTCGGGTCGAAGAAACGGACGGTCTTGAAAATCCCGGCAAGGGGCTTTTCCGGGCCGGAGTGGCAGTCTGGCCCGGAAGCAAGGGTTTGCTAAAGGAGCGACTTAGCCAGGGGCAGCGTGTCGAATTGAGCGCCGCCGGACCCTTCTTGAACGAAGCAAGTACTCTGTTGGGTTATCAGGATGGTCTGCTGGCGGTAACGGATAACCGCTTATGGAAATTAACTATAGCTTGAACGTGGCGCGGATACAGAGCGAGAAAATGTTCTGATTGGGCTGATACATTCTGTATATGATAAAAAAATTGTAGCAGCCGCAAACTTTAAATAATAGAAATAATGGAAGGAAGAAAAATGACTACTTTACAAAATGTAAAAACTGGCTTTCCGGCATTTTATGATAGCGCCAAAGTCGGTCAGCTTTATTTGCCCGATATGGCCGGGGCCGCCGCCGCCGGGCAAGTTTCCGGTCTAACTCCGGCCAACCAGGATCGCCAGCGCGTAATGTTGCTGCTGGTGGACCCCCAGGTAGACTTTATCTTTAAAGAAGGGTCATTGAGCGTGCCGGGCGCGATTGAAGATACTCGCCGCACTATTGAGTGGATTTACCGCAACGCTGGCGAAATTACCAGCATCAGCGCTTCGCTGGATAGCCACACTACTTTTCAAATCTTTTATCCGACATGGTGGGGTAACGACCAGGGCCAGCACCCGGCCCCTTATACCCAGATTACGACTGATGATATTCACAAGGGCATCTGGAAGCCGCTGGTTGACCCGGCCTGGTCTATCCGTTACGTGGAAGAACTGGAAAAGGGCGGCAAATATTCGCTGATGATCTGGCCTTACCACACCATGATTGGCACACCGGGCCAGTCGTTGGTCCCGACTCTGTCCGAGGCAATTATCTACCACTCGGCGGCCCGCCATGCCCAACCAACCTGGCTGATTAAAGGTTCCATCCCGCAGACCGAGAACTACTCGATTTTGGAGCCGGAAGTTAAAGTACCGAAGCATCCCCTGGGCGGCGTAAATACGGCTTTCCTGGATACCCTCGGCAAGTACGACCTGATTTATGTCGCCGGACAGGCCAAGAGCCATTGTGTGCTTTCGACCATGCGCTCTATCATGCAGTATTTTGCGGCACAGCCCCAGGTAATTGCCAAGCTGCGCTTCTTGATGGATTGCACCTCGTCGGTGGCCCACCCGGAGGTTGACTTTGACGCACTGGCTAACGCCGAACTGGACCAGATGGCTCAAAAGGGTATGCGCCTGGTAACTTCCCAGGACACTATCGGCTAAAAATTTATCAGGAAAAGCAGTCAGTAGATTAGTTTAGAAACTATCGCAGTAAGCCACTTTTCAGTGAGCATTATTTCTTATTGCCCATAATAAATGTCTACTGACTATTCCTCGAAGAAAGGAACAAGAAAATGACCACAAACATCCCGAATTTAAACGATATTCAAGACCTTTTCGCTGATGCCAGAGGCGAAGGTCTGGGAAACCAGGCTTCGGTTATCCTGGTCGAAAACCTCGATTCGGTGGCCCTATCCGGTTGTAACGGGGCAGACCTGGACGACATCAATACCGATGACGTGACCCTGGTGGCGGCGGTAATTGATGCCAGCGCTTCTATGTCCGGGGCGCGTCAGGCCGTAATTGAGGGCTTTAATACCATGCTGGAAACTTTTAACGGCTCGAAGCAAGCCGACTCGATTCTGGTTTCGGCCTGGAGCTTTAATAATTCAGCCCAGCTCCATTTCAGTTATACACCTGCTCCCCTGGTCAAGAAGCTGACCAGGGCCGACTACAACCCCGCAGGCGGGACCGCCCTGTATGACACCCTGCTTTATGTTATGGCCGGGATGGTTGCTTACGGGCAAAGTTTACGCAATAACGGTGTGAGGACACGTGGAATTATTGTCGTTTTTTCGGACGGTGACGACAATGTTTCCAGGGCCAAAGCCTATCAGGTCAGCACGGTCAGCAACGGTATGATGGCCCAGGAAATTTACACGTTGGCCTATGCCGGGTTTGGCGTATCCGACCCGGCCCGGTTGGCCGCCGAGGTTGGTTTTCCTTCGGTCATTCCGGCTGGAAGCGGCCCTTCCGAAATCCGGCGTATTTTCCAGCAGGTCAGCGCTTCGGTTATCCGGGTCAGCCAGTCTACCGTCGGGGCGGGCAGCAGCTTCTTTACAATATAAACTCCCTGAGTTTGGCAGTTAAAGACTAAAAGAAAAGTGGGAAGATTGGCCCGGCTAATCTTCCCACTTCTGACGCTACCAAAATCAGGTTATCCAGCTAGATTCCACTTTTAACGTACCATGCTTTTTTATAAAGGTTTCGCGACTTCTTTAGAGGCGACCGGGGCGAAATTTTGAGGCCGGTTGAGAGGTGTGAAGGTAAAAATGATGGTTGTCACGATTACCAGGATACCAATCACCTGATAGACTAATCCGACTTTGCCGGTCCACTCTATCAGGCTGCCGCCACCAAGCGAGCCTATCGGGACCGATACGAAAGCCAGCACCAAAATAGTGCTGGTAACTCTCCCTAGCAACTGGTTTGGCACTAGAAAATGGACCAGGCTGTTAAACTGGATATTGAAGACTATACCGAGGCCGGCTATAAATACCATCAAAACAAGGGCCATTTCAAAAATAGGCACTGACCCCAGGGCCAGCACCAATCCCCCGCTTATCATCTGGCTGCCAATCGCGATACGCCCGAAGCCCCACCTTTTAGGAATTCGGCTGACTAAAAAGGAAAAAATGATTGCGCCAATCCCGCCCGCCGCGAACATCAGGCTGACTTGCTGGTCGGTCGCCTGAAACTGGCGTTTGACCAGGATAATTTGCTGGGTGGCGGCTGTAATCATTAAAAGGTTGATCAGGGTTGCCAGGATGGTAGCGCTCAGGAGGACGGTTTGGTTCCTTACAAAGACTAAGCCTTCCTGGATTTCCTTCAGGACATTCTTTTCTTTGGGGTTGTTGCCTGTTCTGGCCGGGTTAAAGCTGGCTTTGATGAACAGGAGTGACCCGGCAATGACAAAGAAAGACAGGCCATCTATGAGGAAAACTGTTTCCAGGGGCGCGAAAGTTACCAGCAGACCAGCTACGACCGGACCGACCACTTTGGCGATTGAGTCGGTAATGGAAATACGCCCGTTCGCGGTTACTAGCTGGTCTTTTTCGACCAGGCTTGGCACAACCGCCGCCGTAGCTGCGCCTGAAAAGACCGCCAGGACCGAGTTTAAGAAGGAAATAATGTATATCCAATAGACATTCAACCCCTGGAGTAGGGCCAGTACTGGAATTAGAGCGATTACTAAGCCGCGCAGCACATTGACCCGGACCAGCATCTTTTTGCGGTCAATGCGGTCGGTCCAGGCTCCTATAAACAGGCCAAACAGCACATAAGGCAGGTAAATGCTGACCTGCCCGAAGGCCAGGTTAAGAGCCGAGCCGGTCAGCCGGAAGACCAGCAGCGGTAAACCGTACTGTGTGAAGGCCGTACCCATGACCGAAATAGCCTGCCCAAACCAAAATATCGAAAAATCCCGGCCCAGCGGCTTTCCTTTAATTTTGAGTTGTTCCTCCGGCCCCCTCATAAAACTAACTTTCTAATAAAACTTTTTAACAAGTACAAGCTTTAATCTTTAATCTGAAAGCTTACCGCCTCACATCAGTTCTGAGGAGGTTGCAAAAGCTGTTTACTGCGAATACTCTACTGGCGACTGACCATAACGTTTAATATTTGTAACAGCAAAATTTATAAAGTCAATACTCAAAAAGCTACAGCTAGATTTTAAGCCAAAATTGAGATGATTTCGTAATTTCTATGTAACATAGCTTATAAACTTTCAGGCTAAAATGAGTATAGTTTTTATTTTTAGAATCTCATCTGAGATTCTCGGCTGGCTTTTGGCTGATAAATGTTCGGAAACTTTCCAGACTCCTATATTGAAAATGGACTTGTGGACGTATAACCAAATATCTATAAGGTTTAACTAATTACTTATGACTAAAAATAACATTGTTATGCAACAGATTACAAATTTGGAAGCCCAAATCTGCCAGCTTGAACAAGAAAAAACCGAATTGAAAACTCTTTTAGAAAAGGCTTCCGCCAGGGACGCTAAAGGAAATTTTCTAAACCTTATAAGCCACGAACTGCGTACGCCGCTTACTTCGGTTAATGGCGCTCTGGAATTATTAAGGGAAAGTGACGTAGGGCCGCTAAATAATTGCCAGATAGAGTTCCTGCGGGTAGCGGTCAAAAACACCAACCGCATGATAAACCTGATCGAAAACCTGTTCGACATCGCCCGGTTTGAAACCGGCATGCTCCATTTAGAGAAAACACCTGTAAATCTGAAATCCATTCTCGAAAACATCCTGGCAGCCGGTTTGAAAAAGACCTTTGACTGCAAACAAATTGATTTAATCTTTGAATTAACCTCCGCTACGCTGGTAGAGGCCGACCCCAGGCGGCTGTACCAGATACTTGAAAATATACTCTCTAATGCCTGCAAATTTACGCCTCGCGGTGGTGTAGTAACGGTCAGGGCTATTTCCCAGCCTGACGGT
>JAYSYV010000327.1:0-6297 GCA_043727245.1 Chloroflexota bacterium
CTTTTCCAGCCCACCTCTGGGCCGATTAACGGGTTTCTACGAACCATTGGCCTGTCAGAACCTCCTCGCTGGCTTGCCAGTACCGAAACTTCTATGTACGCGATTGATATTATCTGGATATGGTATACCCTCGGTTTTAACATGATTGTTTACCTGGCCGCTTTGCAAGAAATCCCAGCCGAATTGCTGGAAGCGGCCAAAAAGGAGTATATCAACCAGCGGAACTGGGACAGCCAGCAAACAACCGACCACCCTGAAATAAATAAAGTAATTTCCTACATTACCCAGACTTATTACAAAGAAATTAGCCTACGCATGCTGGCCGACTATGTGGGAATGGATGCCAACTATTTGAGCAATTTATTCAAGAAGAAAACCGGCCAGAATATCATTCAGTACATCCACCGCGTGCGAATTGAGCAGGCCAAAAGTTACCTGAAACAAACCGGTCTATCGGTCAACGAAATTGGCGAGAAGGTTGGATTTGTAAATGACAATTACTTTATCAAGATTTTCAGGCGGCTCACCAACCAGACTCCCAGCCACTTCAGACGATTAAACAGTTGAGCGCCAACAAAAGTAGAGGTCAAGTCTGTAGCACTAGTATTATGTAAAATGAGCGGCCAGCCACCCCTGCCATCCTGAAGCTAATTACCCAAACCCGTAAAAAACCCGTAATTTTGTGATTTAAATAATTGCCCTGGGATGATAAAATGAAGTAACTAATAAATTACAGGAAAGTCCAGAACAGCTCCGAGAGGTTTACCGCTATGCAAAACTTTGATGCCTCATTTGCGCTTAACTCAAATCAGGTAATTTCTAACCGCTACCGCTTAGGCCAGTTCCTGGGTAGAGGTACTTTCGGCCAGGTTTTTGCGGCGGAAGATACAAAATTCAGCCCACCGAAGAAAGTTGCAATCAAACTCATCAATCCTGAACTCATTAATGACCCGGTGGTGCGGGAAGATATAAGGAGAGAAGCCGGGATAATGGCCCGTTTCAATCACCCGCACATTCTGCGGGTATTGGATTTTGAGGTAAACCTGAATTCAGCTTATATTGTCACCGACCTGGCGGAAGGCGGCTCGCTGGCTAGCCGGATTCAACCCGACCCGACAAAGCCGCCGGTCCGAATGCGTATATCGGAAGTAGCTAACCTGCTCGAACAGATTTGCTCGGCTCTGGAAGAAGCACACGCGCAAGGGCTGGTTCACCGCGATATTAAGTCTCATAATATTTTGATGGATGGATGGGGCCGACCGCTCCTGGCCGACTTTGGCCTGGCGACCACCCTTAACGGCTCGCAGCAGTCGGTGATGGTAATGGCTACCACATCAGGCACGCCGCCCTTTATGGCCCCGGAGCAATGGACAGGGCAAGCCGGTAAAGCGAGTGACATCTACGCCCTGGGCGTGCTGGCCTATCAGATGATTACCGGGAAGACCCCTTTTCAGGGCAACCAGTTTGAATTAATGGGCCAACACTTGAACTCGCCCGTGCCACCTTTATCGCTTCATGCTCCCGGTTTGAACTATCCGCCCCAGTTGGATAGCGTCATCGCCGAGGCTATGGCGAAAAATCCGCACAACCGGATCAAATCGGCAGTAGAACTGGCCCGCCGGTTCAGAGCTGCGTTGCAAAACGTTCCGGGACAAGTGCCGGTAGCGCCGCTGCCCGTCACGGAAATAGTATTGCCATTGAAGCTGCCCCAGCAAGCACCGGCTTCCCCGCCCGCTCAGCCTACCGACGAAGTAGACCCGTTACGCGCCGATACCCAGGTCGTGGCCCGGCTGCCTTTTCAAATCCCGCCCAGCAACATAGGTCCAGCGGTTCCTAATTACACCCGGAATGTCTACGCGCCGCAACCTCCGGTAAATCAGAATTACAATCCGGTAAACCAGAATTACAATCCGGTAAACCAGAACTACAACCCCGTAAATCAGAACTACAATCCGGCTTACCCACCACCGGGTCCGGTCCTCTACGCCAATCCCGTCACACCTCGTAAAATCAACAATAATATGCTACTGATAGGAGGCGGAATTGCTCTGGCGCTGGTGCTGCTTGTGATTGTGGTGGTCGTTTCAACCAGCAGTGGGAAGGGAGGTGGCGGCAACCCCAGCGTGGTTGCGGGTGGCGGTTCGACAGTTTCAGGCCAGAATGGCGGTTCAAACGGCAGACCGATTAGCAGCCGAACTTCGCTTAGTCTTTATCCGAACGCTGTGGGGTTTAACGTACCGGACTCTTTTATGCAAAATCGCCTCATTGCTTATAACCAGGCATTCGGTAGTCAACAGAGGGCGCACGAGGCCAAGTATTTTGCCAGCCCTGACAGCCTGGACCAAATTGCACAGTTTTTTTCCAGAGACGCTCAAGCCAAGGGAAGCATTCAGGAAGACGGGTTCTTGAATGACGGGACTCGTGAAATCATCTTTATAGATGGCCGAACCAGAGACCTGGTGGTTATTAATATTTTCCCCCCGCAGCTGGCCCAGGCCATCGGCTTTTCAACCGGCGGCAATAACGTGATCGAAATCATAGATTAAGGATTTATTTCGTCGCACTTCCCCTGGAAAAGGGTCTATCAATACGAGTTTACGTTAATAGTCCAACATTTTATTAGAGGATAACTGGATGGAGAGCTATGTCTACGGGGTTTAAACTAGTTGTATTACAGGAAGGCCGCCTGGTTCAGGAACATAAACTAAACGGTGGGCCGGTAATTGTGGGCCGCGAAACGGGCAATACTCTGGTGATTAACCATCCCCAGGTGTCCCGGAGACACATTCAACTTAATTACAACGGGCAGAGTTGGGTGCTTGAAAATTTAAGCCAGGCAAACCCGGCCACGATTCAGGGGTTTCCTGTCAATGCCCCGGTCCTGCTCCGGCCTGATGAGCCTATTCAACTTGGGACAGGGGTGGTGGTTATAATGGTGGCAGATAGCGAGGTTGCCGCGCCTGGCTCCCTGTTGAATGGAGTGGTTGCGCCCGTCCCTAATTACCCGGTCGCTAATACCCAAAATGCGTTTGTAGCCCCCGCCGCCCCGCAAATAGCCCAATCCTTTCAAAATAATGTTGAAGGGACGGTCATTATTGATTCTAAACCACCGAAACTGCGAGTAACTTATACCGATAATAACCGGGAGTTTGTTAAAGAATACGCCCTTATCCAGCCCCAGATAAGCCTGGGCCGCGCCCCGGAGAATGATATTTCAATCCCCATTGCGACCGTTTCACGCAATCACGCGGTCTTAAAAGCCGGGCCGCACGGTTATACAATAAATGATCTTGGCTCGTCGAACGGTTTGACCTATAGCGGCCAGCGCTTTCAAGAACGCAACCTGGTGGATGGCGACGTGATTCGTATCGTTGATAGCCTGGGGAACTACACTACCCTGGTTTATGAGGATTCGTCCAGGCCCGTTGTAAGTCAAAACGTGGCCCTCCAGATTGACCCCAGAGTGCAGATTATTACTATTGGACGCGCTCCCGATAATTTTATGCGGCTGGATTATCCCCAGGTGTCGGCCCACCACGCGGTCATCCGGCGGCAATCTAATGGCGCGGTGCTGGAAGATTTAGGCAGCAGCAACGGCACATTTGTGCGAGGGCAGCGTGTCTCTCCCCACCACCCGGTAAACGTCAACCCAGGCGACAGTATTCAAATCGCCAGTTACCAGCTAACTTACCAGCAGAGTTCGATTGCCCAGGGGGTGGCCGATAAAGTACGGATTGACGCGCTGCATCTTCGCAAGGCCGTCAATAATAATAGCCTGGTGCTGCTAAATGATATTTCACTGACCATCCAGCCAAAAGAATTCATTGCCCTGGTAGGTGGGAGCGGTGCGGGAAAATCTACCTTGTTAGATGCGCTCAATGGTTTCCGGCCTGCCAGTGACGGTACGGTTTTATTTAATGGGGAAGACTATTACCGCAATTTTGCGATTTACCGCACCAGCCTCGGCTATGTGCCACAGGACGATATTATCCACCGCGAATTGCCGGTAGACCGGGCCTTGTATTATGTCGCCAAGCTGCGCTTGCCGGAAGATACCAGCGATGCGGAAATTGAACAGCGTGTCGTGGAAGTGCTGGCCGACGTAGATATGACCGAGCGACGGGCTGTACCGGTTTCCAAATTATCCGGAGGCCAGCGCAAGAGGACTTCGATTGCGGTTGAGCTTTTAGCCAAACCTAACCTGCTCTTTTTGGATGAACCTACTTCGGGCCTTGACCCCGGACTGGATAAGCGCCTGATGTATTTATTACGCCGCCTGGCCGACCAGGGGCGCACGGTGGTGCTGGTCACACATGCCACCACCAATATCAATGTTTGTGACAAGGTGGTGTTTTTAGGGAGAGGTGGCAAGCTTTGTTTCTTCGGCTCACCCCAGGCAGCCCTGGAATTTTTTGAGGTCAGGGAATTTCCTGATATTTATACGAAACTGGAGGAAACTCCTACCAGCGCCGATGAGTGGGAGGCTCGTTTCCGGCAGTCGCCTTATTTTCAAGAAAGTGTAGTTAAACCTCAAAACAATATCCCGGTCCCGGCCCGTCCGGTTCCTTATGGTGGAGGATACGGCGGGCCGGGTTATCCGCCACCGCCACCGACCCAGCCGCCTTTGCGTTCGCCAACCACTTCGGCCATCAACCAGTTTATGATTTTGACCCAGCGCTATGCTGAACTGGTAATACGTGACCGTATAAATCTGCTGTTTTTGATTTTACAGGCTCCGATAATTGGTATTATTCTTGGCCTGGTGGCAGGTAGAGGAGTTTTTGAGTTTGGCCCGGACCATCCTGCCGCACTCGCTCAGCAGGTTTCGTTCATGCTAGCCATGTCCGGGGTCTGGTTAGGTACAATCAACGCCGCCCGCGAAATCACGAAGGAAAACGCTATTTATTTGCGGGAGCGGCTGGTTAATCTGGGAGTGCTGCCCTATATAGCCTCGAAGGTTTTTGTGCTGGCAACCTTGAGCCTTATTCAAAGTATCCTTCTAATCTTAATTGTGGCTGTTTTGAGCGGCGTTCCGCCCAATGGAGCTATCTTCCCATCTTTCCTGGAATTAATTTTCAGCCTGTGGTTGACCACTCTGGTGGGGATTGGGATGGGTTTGCTGGTGTCGGCGCTTGCCAGCAACACCGATAAAGCCGTCAGTATAATTCCTATCATCCTGATTCCTCAAATTATTCTGTCCGGGGCTATCTTCAACCTGTCCGGCCCTACCAAGGCATTTAGCTACGTTACAATCACCAAGTGGTCGCTTGACAGCCTGGGGACTTCTGCCGACCTCAACCGGATTTTTTTAAACAACCTGGGGCAAGAAGACAGATTTAGGTTTGTAGCAGCTAATTGTCCTTACAGCGGAGTTTTCGATGGTAAAGACTACGCCGATGATGCCTGCTCCCCCAACAACGACGGCACGTTCGGCAACCGGGCCATCCACCTGTTCATACGCTGGACAATTATGATTCTGATGACTGCGCTGTTCCTCTACCTGACTTGCTATATGCAAAAGCGCAAGGATAATGTCTCGCTACGTAGATAGGAACACCTCCAGGTCTGGAATGGCTACTACCTTGTACCAGGAAAAGCTTTTAAATAAGGTTAAAGCCGGATAGGAAAGGCAATTTAGATGTATCAGAGTAACCAAAGAGAGCCTGGACCAGCTTCTGTAGCACCGCCACCAAGAGTAACTCGGAAACCGCCCCGCTGGCAGCGTTGGGTAGTTCCGACCGGGCTAGCTGTTCTAGGCTTTGGGGTGGGTATGGTCTTTGCTTTCATCTGTCTGGCGCTTTTGATTAGCACTCCATTAACTACGGCCCCGTTAGCCCCACCGGTTTCTAGCAATAAATCGGATGCCAAACTCACCCTCAGTCAGGAATATATCAACCGCGAAATTGCCGGGTTGCTAAACGCCAATCCGGTTAAATTGTTGAATGTTCTGGAAGTTAAGCAGGTAGTAATCGAATTAAAAGCTGGTACTCAGGTAAAGATTGCAGCCAGGGCCGAAGCTTTTGGCCGTCAGATAGACTTGAACATCAAAGATAATGTTTCCGTGAAAGATGGTAAGGTGATATTGAGCCTGGCCGAATCGGTAAAAGCGGGCGGGTTCGAGCTAGGATTTCTAAATCTGAATAGCGTTGTAGAAAATGTAAACCTCTTTGTAGCAGGTGAAATAAACAAGCTAATCGCCGGGGTAGGTAGCGCTCTGGTCGGCCATACACCCAACCTGCAACTGATTACACTGAGCGAGGGAGTGCTGGAAGCCACTTTTGAAGTGAAAATCGGGGT
>JAYSYV010000328.1:0-2010 GCA_043727245.1 Chloroflexota bacterium
TCTGGCTACCTGGACGGACAGATGCTTAAAGCCCAACTGGAAGGGGCCGGTATTCCCGTTTTACTCCATGCCGGGGCAAAACTTGGTTTTACGGTTGGCGATTTAGGGGCAGTTCCGGTGTTGGTTCCTATCAGCCGCCGAGAAGATGCGCTGGCTATCCTGGAGAGTAATGAGCAGGCGTAACTCGTTTTCTATATTCATTTCAATTCAATTTAAGTTTTCTGGGCCGTGAGCGAAAAAAATAATTTACATACCATAACTCTTTACAGCAAAGAAGGGTGTCACCTTTGCGAAAACGCCAGGGAAGCCCTGTTTTCGCTGGAAGATGAATTTGAAGTCAGGCTAGAGGAAGTAGATATTACCACCGATAGCACGCTCTTCGAGAAATACAAGTGGACTATCCCGGTTATGGTTGTGGACGGCCACATTGTGTTAGAGGGCCGGATTGATACTCGTAAAATTTATCGGGCTTTAGCCGAGGGTTACGGACCCAAACTTAAGATTTAAGTTCACTTGCGATTGTCTTAACTACGTGATTACGTTTTCAAGAGTTATAATATAAATAAACAGGTGAAGTTGGATGCGTGGTAGAATCGTGCGCTTTGCGTACCTGAATCGTCATCGTCAGTCTGTGGAAGCTGAAAATTTCAAGGCAACCTCTAAACCCAAGAACTGGTTACTCCGGCTGTGGGATAAAACAGCCGCCCCTTTTTGGTTTGCTCGGATGGGCCGCCGGGTCCACCATCATCATCGCAGCGTGGTTGCGCTGTTAATGCAGGTGGTTTCAAAAGGAGTCTACCGGATTGAAGTGCGGGGCAGCGAAAATTTCAGCCATATCCCGTCTACCATCATTGCCTGCGGGCATAAACGCGATTCTGATATTCCGATTATCATTCCGCGTCTGTATCTTTTTCAGAAGCCTCTCAGCCGCCACAAACATTTAAAGGCGATGCATGTGGCGACCAGGGATGATGTCCTTGAGCAGGGGTTTTTGATTCTTTACTTCCCCATGCTGGATTTTCTGCGACCGTTAATCAGCCGTATGAGCATAAGCCACTGGTTCAGGAGTTTGCAGTCTTGCCCGGTGAAGTTGCCGGATGAACAAACGGTCAACCAGCTTTTGAATGAAACCTTGCGGATCGAGGGTAACTTGAATGCCCTGGAAAGCCTGGACGAACCCTGGCGTAACCGGCTGCTGGGAACAGCGGCCAACCAGCCGGGCCTGACTATCAAGGATGTTATCAGGAAAGCTCCTTTGAAAAGCCTGGCCCAGTATGCTACTCCCCGCATGTTTCGCGAACCGCTGGCAAACCAGATTCGCCAGCGTCATCATGCAACAATGCACGAGCAATTGCGTTATTTAATCAGGGTGCTGGAAAAAGGCGGCAGCCTGATTGTTTTGCCAGAAGGGCGAGTTACGCCGGACGGACGGTTTTGCAAGATGCGGGCCGCTTTGATTCGCCTGGTCCAACAGGCTCGTGTCGAAACGCGCTTGCTGCCGGTTAACCTGACCTACGATTTTATGGATACCGGACGGTCTAACGTTACCATGATTATCGGGCCGGAAGTAACCATGTTAAAGCATCATTCCAAATCCCAGTTGACCGATATTATCCGTGAGAAAGTCGCCGGGCTGGTCTGTGTGAGTATGAGCGGATTGGTCAGCCGGTCGTTGATTGAAGCGGTAAACCAGGGAACAACTCAGATCAAGTTAAGCCAGTTCAAACAGGAAATCTGGGTCGAAGCACAACGTTTACGGTTGTTGGGTCTGGCCCTGGACCGGCAGTTGGCTACCCGTCAGGAATTTGAAGAACGGTTCGAGCGCTTCATGGATTATGCCTGGCATAAAGGCGGGTTTTTCCTTATCGGACCAATGTTTGCCGCCGATAGCTCTAAAGGCCACGACTGGATTCGCCTGGATCGTACGGCCTTACTCCGGGAAGAATGTACCAAACATTCGGATAACCCGGCCCGTTACTGCTATAACGAACTGACTGAGTTGTTGGAAAC
>JAYSYV010000329.1:0-6276 GCA_043727245.1 Chloroflexota bacterium
TATCACTTCCGGGTCAACCGCCTGCAAGACTGGGGCAACCGTTACATGGCATGGCGGCAGTCTATGGCAATGGCCGGGTCCGGCGAGCTGGGCGATATGCTTTCGCACCGGATTGATTACGGCCACTTTTTAATCGGCCAGATTGCCCGGTTGGTGGGCAGTACCAAAAACCTCGTTCCTACCCGTTACGATGCCGAGGGTACGGCTTATCCTTCCGATGTGGACGACTGGGTAGCGGTGCTGGCCGAGTTCGAGAACGGCGTTACCGGTAACTTTGAAAGCACCAAACTGGCCGCAGGTCGGGGCGAGGGCGGTAAGAGTCAGGACTATTGCGAGGTTAACGGCAGCGAAGGCAGCCTTATTTATTACCTGAACCAGCCAAATGTCCTGCAAATCGCCAAAAAAGGCGGTCAGTTAGAACAGGTGGCTGTACCGGAAGAATTTCTCAAAGTGCCAGGCTCCCCACGTGACCCCCACCAGGGCGACCCGCAGCAGGTCTTCCGTTATGACCAGGATTTTGAATTTATCCAGGCAATTGCCGAAGGGCGGCCCTGCCAGCCCTCTTTCTATGAGGGCGTACAGGCCCAGGCGGTAATTGAGGCTGTCCAACAGTCGGACCGCGAGCAGCGCTGGGTCAACGTGCCTGGCTTGAGTTCAAATTAGTTCAAAGTACGTCTAAACCGGGTCGGATTCGGCTAAAGCTACCCGGCTAACCCCAGGAAGGTGTTATATGACTCAGCAGACGAATAGCCCTGACGTTCGGAAAATCGCAGTAATTACCGGCGCTGGAACCGGGGTCGGTCAGGCCAGCGCTATCAAGCTGGCCCAACTTGGTATGAGCGTGGTTTTGGTTGGGCGTTCGCCTGACACCCTGGCCGCGACAGCCAGCCAGTTGCCTTCGGGCAGTATTTCTTTAGTTTACCCCTGCGATATTGCCCAACCGGAAGCCGTAATCGAATTAGCCCGGACAGTTGAGGAACGCTTTGGACGGGTGGATTTAGTGGTAAACGCCGCCGGTCTTAACGTACCTGCCCGGTCGCTGGACAAGTTGAGCGTGGAAGACTACCGGCTGATAATGGGTGTAAACATGGATGGGGCTTTTTATGTGGCCCAGAGTTTCCTGCCAATAATGCGCCGCCAGCAAAGCGGTACTCTTATTTTTATCGGCTCAATCGCCGGAATAAAAGCCAGTGTTGTGGCTGGCCCGGCCTATGTTGCTTCTAAATTTGGCATTCATGGTTTAGTCCAGACTATCAACCTGGTCGAGCAGCAAAATGGCATCCGGGCTGTGGGGATTCATCCCGGCGAAATCAATACGCCGATTATAGACCGCCGTCCGGTCGTGCCTTCCCCGGAGGCCAGGGCTAAAATGCTTCAGGGGATTGATGTTGCCGAGTGTGTCGCTTTCGTGGCGACCCTACCGCCACGGGTCGTAGTAGAAACTTTTATCGTTACTCCACTTGGCGCTCCGGTAGGCATGTAAATTGGCTACCTCCCGCCGAAATCTTTCCAAAATCGATAAAGCCCCCCGCAACCGGACTATTGAGTTGACTGAGGCAGACGAAGCCCGTTATACCGACCTCTTTAGTCTCGCGCCGGACCGGGCTTATTCGCCGGACGAGCTGCACAACCAGATTATTTTAGGCGACTGTATCACCGGTCTGGCCCAATTGCCGCCTGCCTGGGCCGACCTGATTATTGCCGACCCGCCCTACAACCTTACCAAGAGTTACGGTCAGGGTGTTTTCTCGCGGCTGCCCGCCTCGGAGTACCGAGTCTGGACCGAAAAATGGGTTACTGCAGCAGTACGAGCCTTGAAACCGAGCGGGACGCTTTATATATGTATTGATTGGGAATCTTCCGGCCTGGTCCAGGAAATCCTGGGACGGCACTTGATTATCAAGAACCGCCTGACCTGGAAACGCGATAAAGGCCGGGGTGCGGCGGCTAACTGGAAGAACAACATGGAAGACATCTGGTTCGCCGTAGCCGGGGAAAACTATACCTTTAACCTGGATGCGGTCAAAGTTCGCAAGCCTATAATCGCACCCTACCGTGATAAGGCCGGTCAGCCCAAAGATTGGATTGAACAGGCCGATGGCGACCATTACCGTATGACCCATCCATCAAATATTTGGACCGACCTGACCGTACCATTCTGGTCCATGCCCGAAAATACCCCTCACCCGACCCAGAAGCCGGAAAAGCTTTTCGAGCGGCTGATGCTTGCCAGCAGCAACCCCGGCGATATAGTGCTGGACCCTTTCATGGGGTCCGGTACAACCGCTTCAGTGGCCCGTCGTCTGGGCCGTGATTACCTGGGGTTCGAGCAGGACGAGCTTTTCTATAAACTGATTCTCAAGCGGCTGGAAACCCAGGTCTTGCCGAAATATCGGACTGTTCGTAAGGGGTAAATTATGACCCAAAATTATGTAGCCTCTAACCGGGATGATTGGAACCGCGAAGCCGAACGCTACCAGGAACGCCACCGGGCCAACCTGGTCGGCGGCAACGGCCTGTGGGGGCCGGTTTTTGGTGTGCCGGGCGAGGCTCAGTTAGATGTACTGGGCGAAGTTTCTGGTAAAGATGTCCTGGAACTGGGCTGTGGCGGAGGCCAGTGGGCTGTCCGGTTGGCCCGCCAGGGAGCCAGGGTGGTGGCTCAGGATATTTCGGATGTCCAGGTCGAACTGGCTCAAAAGTTTGCTTCCGAAATTCAAATCGAACCGCCCGGCTCGGCTGAATTTTGCCAGGGTAACGCCGAAGACTTGCGCGAGTGGCCCGATGCCAGTTTTGATATAGTTTTCAGCAATTTTGGGGCGGTCGGGTTCGTGGATATAGAGGAGTGTTTTCGGGAAGTGGCTCGTGTGCTGCGGCCTGGGGGGATATTTGCTTTTAGCTGGCTCAGTCCCTTTTTCGACTCACTGGCCGACGAAGGCGACAACCAGCTTGAAATTGTCCGTCCCTATTTCGACCGTTCGCCCATGACCGCCGAAAGCCTCTGGCCGGACGGCACTCGGACCCTCTATGTCCAATTCCATCATACTTTTGGCGATTGGCAGTCGGCCCTTTTCAAGGCCGGTTTGCTGGTCACGGCTTTACTGGAGCTGGAACCACAGCGCGAACGCTGGCGTGAAAGTACCTGGACCAACGTCCCCTGGTATAAGGTTTCTATGGTCCCAAGCACAACGATCTGGCAGGCCCGCAAGCCCAAAATACCCCTTGACCAGATTTTTTAGGCCCATTTTAATCGGTTATGCCCAAAAAATTGGTATTAGATTAATACTAAAGTTATAGATAATGTGCTGGCATAAAAATTGATGTATTGCTTAAGTCAAGTTATGGGAGTAGGAAATATAATACTTATTTTTTTATAAAAGATAAGAGGCTACTTTGAATCAAAACCCGAATGAGCCTGGACAAGTTCAATCCTCTTTCGTCATCAATTCTTCATCTACACTATCAAAAAGTTTAGAAATAAATGCTGGCCCAGTACACTTTAGTAACGAAACTTTACTGGGTCTGCTACAATCAGCCGAAACCATTGAGAATGAAAACCAGCTTGATAAAATGCTGCGACAGACCCTTGCCCAGGTTTTGGGCCTGGTTCCGGGTGATGTAACTGTGATTGGCTTATTAGAGCCGGAACGTACCTGGCTGAAATTGAGCGCTGCCGGGAAAGGGTCACCAGGCTTTGAGGGCTACCGGTTGCAACTTTCTGGGGTCAAAGGTTTATTGGAAAAAGCCCTGCTCGAAGACCGGACAGTTACCTGTGAGGATTGCCTGACCGAAGACTTTTCGGAAGTGTACCAGACCAACCGGCTTGGCCGGGGTGTAGCCTTACCCTTGCGGAAACAGAAAAAAACTATCGGTATCCTGGGTATTTTTCGCCAGGTTCCCCAGGGCCAGCCCTTTTCTCCCAGCGAAGTGGCTTTGCTGGAGCTTTTCGCTCGCCAGGTCGGGCCTATACTTTTTAACCGGCGTAAACTGAACGAGTTAGATACCGCCCTGAAATCCAGGGATGAATTTCTTTCGATTGCCAGTCACGACCTGCGTAATCCGCTGACAGCCCTGCGCGGTTTCTCACAGCTAACTTCGCGCTCTATTGACAAAGTGCCGGAAGACCAACCGCTCCCCAGGGCCAATATTCAGGCCAATCTCCAGCGGATTATCAAACAGACTAGCAACCTGGATAAACTTATTGGCAAATTATTGGATGTTTCCCGGATTAATACCGGACGGCTCGAAATTCAACCCGAACCCCACGAATTGGACGAGCTTGTAACGGAAGCGGTCAATCACTACCAGATTGCGGTCACGACCAGCGAAAATGAAGATAATATCCCGGATGACAAGCGCCATCCGATTAAACTTGAAATCAAACATAAAGGGCTAATGGGGGATTTTGACCGGGAACGTATTTCTCAGGTAGTTACCAGCCTGATAGATAACGCCGTTAAGTATTCGCCTGAAGGTGGCACAATTAGCATCAGTTTACACCGTGGGGATGACAATTTTGCCCAACTATCTGTAAAGGACCAGGGTATTGGCATACACGAAGACAAACAGGCGGATATTTTCAACCGCTGGAGCCGGACTAATACCTCACGAGAAGGTGAGCTGAGTACCAGCGGTCTGGGTCTGGGTCTATTTATTAGCCGGGAAATCGTACACAAGCATAGCGGACAGATTTCCCTCGAAAGCGAACTCGGCCAGGGCAGTACCTTCCATGTACATCTTCCCATCAACCACCAGTGACAGTTAAAAAGGGGCAGGCGTTAAGATTTTAATGCCTGCCTCTTTTTGTTTGCTTACTTTTTACTCAATACCAGCACACTTGCCAGCAACAAAACCGAACCGAGTAGCGAGGATACAGTAAGTTGCTCTTGCAGCAGCAGCCAGGCCAGCAGGGCCGCCACCGAAGGTTCCAGCATGGTGGTAATGGATGCGGCGGTGGCGGTGGCGCTGGCTATTCCCTTGAAGAAAATAACGTAAGCCAGGCCGGTCGGGACCAGCCCCAGGTACGCCCCGATAAGCCAGACACCCGGCGCAAGGTCGAGTTTGAAACTGCCGGTTAGTAAGGTAATTACCAGCAAAACCACCGCTGCAAGGGTGAAAGCGACCGCTACGGGTTGGACCGGGCCGCGCTCGGTTTCTTTCTGGTGGGTTGCCAGCTTGGAAAAGATGACCAGGACGGAATAGGCTAGGCCGGTCGCCAGAGCCAGCCCCGCTCCCAGCAGAAATTGAGGCTTGTCACCGCCCCCGCTATTTCCGCCCAGGGCCAGCAGAATAGTGCCACTTATCCCCAGAACCAACGCCAGTATCGTCCGGCCAGTTAGCCGCTCTTTAAAGACCGGTATCGAAAGCAAGGCCACCATCAGCGGTGAACTGCACAGGGCCACCACTACCACTAGCGTCACTCCGGCCATTGGGATAGCGAAAAAGTAAGTCACCTGGTAACAGGCCATCGCCAGGCCCATAGCCCCGTAGAAGCCCCATTCCCGCCGGGACAGGCGGAAAGGATTACGCCGGGTGGTAAACCAGGCCAGACCCAACAGAAAAGGTGAAGCAAAGCCCAGCCGCATAAAGGCAATCATCATGGGGGGCGTGGTTTCAATCCGGTTCAATAGTGCCGACGATACCCCCACTGTTCCCCAAATCAGGGCCGCCAGGACCAGCCAGATGATACCGCCGCTGCCGACTTTACGAGTTGGGTTTTCCCCGGTCTTTTCCGCTGTAATTATCCCGGTGCTTTCTAGCTCGATAGCTCCCAGGATGTCGGTTCTTTCAGACATATCTAAATCTCCCCGGCCTATTGGCCGTTGCAAACTCTATATTATTAGAATGAGTTAAATGAGAAATAAGGACGGGGAAATTAAATGTAACATCAAACTACTGCCCTGTCTGGCAGTAATTGGGTTTATGTAGTTTCCACCAGTCCGGTTAAAGCGCGTTGTTCGCTACTGCGACAACTGCGACAACCAGAGGTGGGGGTAGAGCGCCTACTCTGAAAGGTTTCAGGGGATACATCTAAATACTTTCTATTAAAAATTAGGTTGGTCGGTTGTGTAAACGTTTAGATTATAGCAAGCCTGACCAGTCCGCGCAAGAGGGTTGACTCTGGTCTGGTCGGGGTGTATAATAACTTCACAATCAAGAACGACGCGGAGTGGAGCAGTGGCAGCTCGTCGGGCTCATAACCCGAAGGTCGTGGGTTCGAATCCCGCCTCCGCAATCATTTTAATCAATCACACTCAATCGGGTGTGATTTTTGTTTAC
>JAYSYV010000330.1:0-6268 GCA_043727245.1 Chloroflexota bacterium
AAAGTGGCGGCTTTTTCCGCGCTGGCCGATAATGGTTGGGTTTTACTCATAAAGACTTCCTTTCACCACAGGTGCGCTGGCCGCTTAAACTTAGAAAGAAAATAATCACTCGATACCAGCTTTATTACATAATTTGAGGTAGCAAATTTAATTCCTATTTTACCAGTTAGTCCGCCTCTTGCAAAGTGCATCCTGACGCAATAAATTTAATTGAGCCACTATTGGCATATTTCTTGCCCCTTACTGGATTTAGTAGTGAACGACCGACTGCTTCAGTACGGTTTTGCGCTTCATTAGTGGAGGTAACTTTAAAGGGTTCGGAGTAGCACAGCCATGATTAATGGCTCATTTTCTTTTGAAAACAATAAATCTGCCGAATTTCCGCCTTTAACTCAGGACGCTAATAGCTTTGTAGTAGTTAATGACCGCTATGAATTGCGCGAATTAATCGGCCAGGGGGCTATGGCGCGGGTTTACAAAGGTCTGGATCGGGTTTTAGATCGCCTGGTGGCCGTAAAGTTGTTGCGCGAGGAGTACGGCAGCGACCAGAATTTTGTAGCCCGGTTTTTACGGGAAGCCAGGGCTGTCGCCAGGATTTCCAGCCCAAATATTGTGGATATTTACGATTATGGGCAATTTCAAAATACCTATTTTATCGTGATGCCTTATATCGAAGGTATGAATCTCAAAGACTTTATCCGACAGCAAAGAGCTTTGCCTGTAGACCGGGCCGTAACTATCGCCAGCGAAGTGCTGGTAGGTTTGGCCGCCGCCCACAGTCACGGTATTATCCACCGGGATGTAAAACCTCAGAATATTCTCATCCGGGCCGGTGATGAGGTAGCCAAGTTAACTGACTTTGGCGTGGCTTACGCCCTGGACGGAGTCCAGATTACTACCAATGGCATGACAATCGGTACAGCTTATTATATGGCTCCCGAACAGGCCAGTGGCGGTCAGGTTGGCCCGTTTACCGATCTTTATGCGGTAGGTGTCGTTTTATTTGAGATGCTGGCAGGCCGCTTACCCTTCCTGGCCGACAATCATATGCAAATCATGTTGCAGCACGTCAATGATTTGCCGCCGACTTTACACAGTATTGGTGTACCAATCTCACCTGAACTGGATTGGATTGTCCAAAAAGTTTTAACGAAAGACCCGTCCGGGCGGTTCCAGAGCGCTCTTGAGATGCGAGAAGCGCTCTTAAATATCCCTTTAACCGAGGTAATGGGAGGTTATGACGGAATTGATAATGGGGCTGCTTCTCAAAACTTGCCCCTGGTTAATGCCAGGCCGGAAAGTTATAGCCGACCGGTTGTTTTTCGACAACCCCCGGTCAGACCTGTAAGCCGGAAGATTGGTTTTATTGTACCTTTGCTCTTAGGAATTTTTGTACTGGCCGGATTGGCCTTGTTGGGGCTGCTGTTTATTTCCAATAATGGCAAACCAACCACCCCAACCTCGCTGGTGGCTTTGCCGGTTGTGACACCGGGAAGTATTACTACTACGGTGGCGGCTTCCCCTACCATTACCAGCCAGCCCACAGTGGCCCTGCCAACTGCGACTCTAGCGGCCCCGGTCCAAACTGCCGTACTGCCTACTCCAATTCCGGCCACATCTACCCTTGCTCCGTTGCCAACTGCTACTCCGCTGCCTCCTACAGCCACCCAGATACCGGCTACCGCTACTCCGCTGCCTCCGACTCCAACTCAAGTACCACCGACTCCGACCCAAGTACCTCCAACTCCTACCATAGCCGTACCGACTGCCACCGTTCCGCCACCTTCACCTAATCCTGGTAATTCACAAACAAGCGGCAACTCCTTTACGCCTTACTCCCTGGCCGGGTCTTATAAACGGGATGACGGCACACTTTATGGTCGGCCTGAAGTAGCTCTTTATGGGGCCGGTAGCGGCTACGAACAGGGTACGGTTAGTTTCAAGGTTGATAATTTACCCCGTGGTCGAGTTCTTTTAATTCTAACCGGCCTGGATGATGAAAGGCGGGAAGCCTGTAATTTACAGGTAAGTCTAAACGGCACGTTAATATATAACGGGCCTTCCAATTTCCCCAATGCCCCAACCAGTGATAACGGCGAGGGCGGCAGTGACCGCTATTGGGGTCAGATCCAAATTGCTGTCCCGGCTAATCTTTTTAAGACCGGGACTAACGCCCTGGTCTTACGCAACAATACTCCCTGGTCCGGTCAGCTTGGCATACCCTATATCCTGGTTAATCAGCTTACGTTTACGAATGGCAACTAAGAACTAAAAGTAGCCGGTAGTCAGTAATCACAAGATTTGTTTAACAGTTTCCTCGCATACCCCTTCATCAAAAGTTGAACTTGGTACGTACTCTAAGAAAATTTGCTGTCAGGTAGTGAAATCGGGCCAATGTGATTGTCTTACGTCTCTTAAAGGGGATATAATGCCGGTAATATAAACTGGTTTCTAAAGCAGTTACTTTAAGCGTAGGAGGCAACCTTGAGTTTCGAGCCGGACGAAATTTCTCTCAAACCGGACAAGTCCCTGACCAGGGCCGATGTGGAAGACTTGCTGCAACAGCAGGGAACTTCCGAACAACTTAACTTAAGTGGCTTGAACCTGGCAGTTATCAATTTTGCCGCAATGGACCTGCAAGGGGCCGCATTTGCTTACGCCCATCTCAACGGAGCCAACCTGCTAGAGGCCAATCTCGAAAGGGCTAATCTAAGCGCTGCTCGCCTGAACGGCGTTAAAGGCCATAAGGTTCGCCTGGATGAAGCTAATCTACAGGGCGCGAGTCTCATTGAAGCTAAACTAGATGAAGCTAGCCTTCGCAAGGCCAAATTGAATCAGGTGAACCTGAGTGGGGCGGATTTACGCAAAGCCAATCTTTCCGAAGCTGACCTCAGCGGAGCCAATCTATCCGAAGCCGACCTCAGCGGAGCCGACCTATCCAAAGCCTGTCTGTACCAATCCAACCTGAGCCGGGCGATTTTACTCGAAACCAATTTGAGTGAAGCTGATTTACGCGAGGCTATCCTGGGAGGAGCCAAACTGGATGGGGCCAAACTGGATGGAGCCAATTTGAGCCAGGTGCGGCTTATCCTGGTCGATTTCCACGAAGCTAAAATGAGCCAGGCCAATTTGAGCCAGGCCGACCTGAGCTGGTCTGACCTCAGCGGCGCAAACCTTTCCAACGCCAATTTGAGCGAGGCCAAACTGATCGAAACCGATCTGACCAATGCCGATTTGCGCAATGCCAGTCTAACCCGCGCCAATTTTAGTGGAGCCAACCTGAGCGGAGCCAGACTGGTCGGGGCCGAATTGCACGAGGTGAACCTGAGTGGGGCCAACCTGGCGGGAGCCTATCTCTCGGAGCAGCAAAAAGGCTTTTTAGAAGTCCTGGGAGATGTGCTAGGGCTGGACGAAACCAGGAGCGCCCAGGAACTAAGCGACCTGGACGCTCAAACCCAGCCGGAAGAAACGGCCCAGTCCCCTAACGGGCATGTTCCGGTGGCAGAACTGGATGGGCTGGAACCGCCTGCCCGCGCCGCTGTTAAAGCAACCGCCGATTTGCCGCCTTTAGCCTCTGTTACCAACCCGGACTCACTCCAACCGGAGTTCGCGGAAACAGAGTTGCCCGCTCTTTCCACTGAGTCGAAGCAGCAAAACCAGGGACAGGCTGGACTGACTCCGGCCTTTGATGAAGAAAATACCGCCAGTCCAACTTTAAGCCTGGTTTTAAAAGAACAGCCCTTAAATGTGCAAAGCCTGGCCCGGTTATTGTCCGCCCTGGACGAACTTTACTTCTGCTTCCGGTTAATTGAGCAGGGCCGCTTCGCTGAATTGATCAAATTTCACCACTCGCCGGATAAACGTCCCAATCATAACAGCAGTCTTACAGTTAGAATCCTGCTTAGCAAAATTGAGCTAACCGTCCCGCAAGACCTGGCTGCCGCCCTACTGGCCCTTAATTCTTTGCTAGTCGGTATTGGGAAGGTCCGCCACCGGGTATACCCCGCTGGACAGACTATAGAGATAAATCCGGCCCTGTGGTTGGCTGAAAGTGTTGTACAAACCTTTTGGCCCAGGCTTGATCCGAATGTCTGGGCTATGGTCGCCCAAACAATGCTCGAAAATATTATTCAACTGGCTGACGGGCCGGAATTTAAATTGACCGGCGGTAAAGCCGCCGCCCTACCGGGTAATGCCTCGCCCGCCGATTGGCCTTCCTGGATAGAAGATTAAGCCTTTTCTAAGGGAGAATACCCTGACTTACAGCAGAAAGCCCAAATATTTCTGCCAGTCCTTGTCTCAATACACAACGCTTGCTATCTTCCCAATATGCCCAGGCTTCGTTATACTATAATTAAAAGTTTGGTCATGTTTTGAGGTACTATCATGCAATTCTCCTCCTCACTGCCAAAGCGGGGTGTCTGGCTTAAATCTCCCCCGGCTTTCCTCTACTTTCTTTTTGGGCTGATTTTAATTATCGGTATTTTCGCTGGGACACCTTCTCCGGCGCTATCTGAGCAGCGTAAAGCTAACCCTAATGTAAAAATGATAACCAAATCGCTCTTTCAGGGCAACTTTAAGTTTGGCGATTGGTTGCCGGTGGAAGTTTCCCTGGAGAATTATGGGGAAGCGGTCGATATCCAGGTTCAGTCCACTATTCTCACCAGGGTCAACTCGGTAACTTACAGCACTACCTACCAGCGTGATGTAAACCTGGGTGAGCGGGCCAATAAACGCCTGCTGCTGTATATAGTGCCTTTTGTCGAGACTTCCAACTCGTCCGGTCAGGTGGTCTATGACACCCCCATAATTTTAAAAGCGGGTAGTCAGAAGTTGGCCGAAGGTAAAGTTAATCTTCAGCCTCGCAGTCCAACCGATTATCTGGTGGGCGCTTTCACGCAAGACCCCAATTCGCTCAACAGCTTGAATAACACTAAAGTTGGCGGTGGGCAGCGCAACCGGGTGGCTACCTTAAACCTGTCCTTGAGTGACATTCCCGACCGGGGCATTGGACTACGGTCTTTCAACTCCCTGATAATAAGTGAGCAAAATACTGATAGCCTTACCACCGACCAGCGTACCGCTCTGCGTGAATATGTCGAGGATGGCGGCCAGCTTATCCTGGAAGGTGGCAACGGCTGGAACAAAGTTCAGTCCGGCTTTACCTCTACCTTCTTACCGTTGGATATTCATGGTTATGTAAATATAGATAGCCTGAATGACCTTATATCTCCCACCGGGGAGGAAATCAAGTCCAGCGGGCCGCTCACTCGTCCGGCGGTAATTGCCCAGGGCAAGGTGATGAAAGATGCCCGGTTACTCAGCCATGTTTTGAATGGAACCAGTGTAGTGCCGATAGCCGCCGAACGAAAGGTTGGCGCGGGCCGGGTAGTAGGGATGAGCATTGACCTGGCAGTCCCACCTTTACAGGATTGGAGCGGCGCGACTCAGTTCTGGCAGGAGCTTTTCAATTATAATATTACTCCTCCCCACCAGCTTTATACCGAAACGAATCCCCAGATCAAAAATGCAGCCGATATGCTGGGCCTGGTTACGAACGTGCCGGAACTAAAATTGCCGGATATTTCAACTTTCTTTTTGTTCCTGGCTATTTATTTGGTCCTGCTGGGGCCGGTGAATTATTTAGTACTGAAGAAGTTTAAGCGGTTAGCCTTGTCCTGGCTAACTTTACCCGCCCTAACAGTGATTTTTACCTTTATTATCGTAAACTACGCTAATTCACAGCCGCCCGGCCAGGTGCTTATTAATCAGTTAAGCGTGGTTCAGGTTGGTACTGACCAGGATTTAGCCCAGGTCCGTTCTTACTCGGCGGTATTCTCGCCTGAAGACCGTAACTATGATATAAGGCCGGTGGTGTCTAACCCGGAAAACTCCGGGCGGCTTTTGATTGTCCCACTCAACCGCTCCACCAGTGGCTTAAATGATAGTGATATAAACCGCCTGGTGGTCCAGGGCGACCATCCTTACCTGGATAATTTCCAGATAGGCCAGTGGAATGCCCAGGGCTTTGCCATTGAGGGCAGCGTCCAGGCCCAGCCTTACCAGATTGCCGCCAACCTGCATTACGAGGATGGCAAAATCGTTGGGACCATCCACAACAACACAGCCCTCTCCTTAAAGAATACTATGCTGACCCTGGGTGATGCGCCGGTCAAGTTTAAGGACACTATTGAGGCGGGCGAAATTGTACCGGTAGAATTTTCGCTGCCTTCCCCGACTGCGGCGGCCCAGGCCTTTTGTTCCACAA
>JAYSYV010000331.1:0-6267 GCA_043727245.1 Chloroflexota bacterium
TTGATTGCCTTCTTTTACTGGGCCGCCTATCAGAGCGCCCGCGCCCTTAAAAGCAAAGCCATTGAGATTACAGGCAACCTGCTCCTGAGCCTCCCAGAATTTATTTTCAAGCTAATTGCCCTGGGAATTTGTTTTGGTTTAGCCAACACTCTGTCGGTGGACCGGGTGGAGAACTATATCAACTGGCCCAGCCGCCAACCCCTGGTGGACCTTGTAATCGGCCTGACGGTCGGCCTGGCAACGGCTTTCATCATAAACTTCTTTTCAGTCATCGCTATCCGCATCTGGGGCAAAAATATTTACTCCCCGGACATAATGAAAAGCCTTATCCCACGCAATCAACTGGAATGGGTCTTGATTATTGTACCGCTTTTGCTGGCGGTAGCGGTAGAAGAAGTGCTTTTCCGAGGCTTGATGATCGGGGGCTTTTCAACCGTAGTCAATCCCTGGGCCATGGCTCTCGCCAGTGGCATATTGTTCGGCCTGATGCACTCGCCTCAGGGAAACCTGGGCATTGTTCTGACCGGGGCGGTAGGCATTTTGTTTGGAGCTATCTTCATCATTACTGATAGCTTACTTACGGTTATTGTGGCCCATTTTGCCCTAAATTTCCTCCAAATTGTACGGGCCAGAGAAGATATTGGTTGGTACGAACGCTTCCAGGAACCACCTCGCTACCAACGTAAAGAAATTGAACCGGAAACCATCATTGAGGAAGAAAAACAGGTTTAGCCTGGTTACTTTGATGATACAGTTACAGACCGCCCAGCTCCCCTTGTTTTTTTACCTCAAAATCCCTATACTTACTAAATCAGGCTATAGTATTAAATATGCTAATACCCTAATTAAATTTAGCAATAGGGGTTGTTAAAGATAAATTGATGATTTAGCTCAGGGTAATTTGATGTTCCTTTACGGGAATACCTGTTTTAAACAGCTTGAAGTAATTTGGGTTGCCGCATTATTTGTGGTTACAAGGTCATTGAAAGGAGCTATTAAGTATGGCTGGAACACACAAGGTTTCAGAAATTAAGGACATGGCCCCGGCAGTGATTAGCAAACTTGGTGAGGCTAACATTAAGACTATAGAAGAACTGCTGGACAAAAGCAATACCGCCGAGGAAAAGTAGCCCTCGCAAAGACCCTGGGAGTATCTTCATCTCAGTTGACAGAATGGATCAACCGGGCTGACTTGATGCGGCTCAAAGGCGTGGGCAAAGAATTCGCTAGCCTGCTGGAGAATTGCGGGGTCGACTCTTGCAAAGAGTTGCAGCACCGCAAGGCGGAAAACCTTTACAACAAGCTCAAAGAAATCAACGATGAGAAAAAATTTGCTCATCATGCTCCTAATCAGGCTCAGGTAGAAGCCTGGATCAAAGAAGCCGGCGACCTTACGGCTGCCTCAAAGTAACAGGGTTCTAAAATCTACCAGTTTTATAAACGCCTGCTCCTGGACCTTTAACCGGGGCAGGTTTTTGTTAAGCCTTAAAACATCTCTACCTCGGTCCCAATCCCCAATGAACGAGCTTTCTGATAAATATGCGCGGCCAGGGCTACATCCTGGGCAGCGTTGCCAACCGACTTAAAGAAAGAAATTTCGCCCGGCAAAAAGCCAATCCGGCCCGGTAACTGCCCCAGTACAATTTCCCCCAGTTCGGCGTAAATATGCCCTGGACCGATTAACCCATCGCGCAAAGGAATAACCACATCACCTGCCTCGCTCAGGGCGGCATCCCGCGCATCCACCACCAACCGGGATCGCGCCACCGTTTCACCAGGTACTTCGCGCATAGTGGGCTGGTAAGAGCCAATACCGTTGATATGAGCGCCGGGAGCCAGCATATTATCTTCAAAAAGCGGCGTGTAAGAGGTCGTAGCTGTCACCACGATTTCGGCCCCAGCCAGAGCTTTGGACGGGCTTGCCACTACCCGGACCGGCACGCCTGTTTCAGCGGCCATGCGCCGAGCAAAGCTCACAGCTTTTGATTGGTCCCGCCCCACTATGCGTACTTCTTCTATAGAAGCTCCAAGGACCGCCAGGGTCGCTTTTAGTTGAGTTTCGGCCTGAGCGCCGGTTCCAAATAGGGCCAACCGGGTAGGATGGGGAGTCGCCAGGTATTTGGCCGCCACTCCACCCGCCGCCCCGGTACGGACTGCCGTCAGGGTGGCTCCTTCCAGGAGAGCCAGGGGCCGCCCGGTAGCAGCTTCAAACAGTGTGACCAGGCCGTAAATTAAAGGCAAACCTCGCGCCGGGTTACGGTTGAAGATGCTGACCAGCTTCACGGCTAACTGGTCGCCACTTGGCGAAGTTTCACCGGAAGCCGTTGGGGCATCAATCGCGCCTGGCATCAGCAAGAGTAAGCCCGCCTGGTTTTCCAGCGGAAAATGAGTCCGCAGAGGGACTCTGGCCCGTCCACTGGCTAAAGCCGCGAAAGCCTGCCCGACTACCTCTACCGTTTCATTCCAGTCTACTGCCTTTAGAATATCGGGTCTGCCTAATATTAGCACCTGTAATTTCTCCCTGGTTTGAATGGCCCCTTTTATGCTTTAGATATAGTGTGATAAAAAAAGAATTTATAATAAAAACAAAAAATCGGCAATTTTTAAGGCAGGAGGAAGTACAATGCCATTCGTAAACAGGCCGCAACCAGATAACAAAAACCGCATTGAACCGTATCGCAATGCAAATTCCAGTCAACCTGTCATTGAACCGGCCCGCCCGGAAATGAGCGGTTTGAAAAGTAATGTTCAGCAGTGGGGAACCGACTTTGCTAAAAACCAGGCCCGCGATTATGCCATCGGTAAAGCCGCTCAGATAGCCGCTAAAACGGCTCTGGGTGCGCGCATGCTATTTGTAACCCGCTGGTTTTTTATTGCTGAGTGGGGTTCGCTGGCGGTAGCGGTCGTTTTTGCAGTGCTGGGTATCATCGGGCTATTCCAGAAAGATACTATCCTGAGCGTGCTGGTCTTGATTCTAGCGGCGCTGGCTTTCGGATTATATCTGGTGGTCAGGATGGTCCGGCGGTTTGTCGAGCGACAGATTGCCCGCGCTTTTGCGAAATTTCAGAGCTTGCTGCAAAGAGGGGCTGTCCGGTCTGAAGACTGGCCGAACTGGTATCAACGGAACAAACAGCAAGTTTAGCCACACTCAGGACTGGAAAAGTCTCCGGCAAAGCAGGTTTTTAAGCCTGGCTGGAGACTTTTTAGTATGAGCGAAAGCTAATCACTTCTTTCTCACGCTATCGTATTAAATTTTTTAGGATTTAATTGATTTAGTTAAAATCTTTTGTGTCCTAACTGCTATCGAACAGAATACAATTCAATCGTTGCTTGAAAAAAACAGCAACTTGATTACCTTTTAACCTATCTTCGAATAATAGTTGCAATTACCACAGGTTATTTGTTACAATGATGGGGTCTATTTCATCGGTTTGAAAGGCGCTAAAAGATTTAATGAAATTCAATTATGGCGGACAGGCAGTTATCGAGGGTGTAATGATGCGCGGACAACGGCAGATGGCTGTAGCCGCCCGCAACCCCGAAGGTGAGATTGTCCTGAAAACGGAAGCCCTCCAATCCAAAATTTACACCAGCAAGCTATTGAAGTTGCCCTTACTGAGGGGTCTGGTTATGTTGTGGGATATGCTGGTGCTGGGTGTGCAATCCCTTACGTGGTCGGCCAATGTCGCGGCAACCGGATTGCTCTTGCCGACAGTTATTCTGGCGACAATTGACTCGGTGGAAGAAACACGGGTAGACCCGGCCACTAAAGTCGAAGATGCCCCGGTCAAGGAAGCGGCTCCAGGCGACAGCGAAATCCCAGGCTGGGCCATGATAATCACAGTTCTGGTCTCTCTAAGTTTTTCGGTCGGGCTGTTTATCGTCCTACCGGCGTTGCTGGCCGGGATTGCCAACGAGTGGTTCATTCACGACCACCTGATTAGCAACCTTTTCGTAGAAGGTGGCGTGCGGATAGTTCTGCTTGTCGGTTATCTGTGGCTAGTAGGCTTCATGCCGGATATGCGGCGGGTCTTCCAGTACCACGGCGCGGAACACAAGACGGTTAACGCCTACGAAGCCGGAGCCGAGCTGACCCCCGAAAAAGTCCAAACCTTCACGACGTTACATACCCGCTGCGGAACTAACTTCCTGCTGCTGGTCATCGTTTTCGCCATTATTTTGTTCAGCTTTCTCTTTACAATGCTGGGCAATCCGCCGATGTGGCTGAGTCTACCATTACGGGTAGCGCTGGTTCCGCTGGTGGCGACGGTGGCTTACGAGTACATCAAGTGGAGCGCGGCTCATTTCAATAACCCGATTGTCCGCATGATAATGAAACCCGGCCTGACCCTGCAAAAACTGACCACCCGCCAGCCCGACCCGGCTATGCTGGAAGTAGCCATTATAGCCCTTGAACGGGTGCTGCTGGCCGATAACAAAGTTACCCAGGCTCATTGGGATGAGCAACGACTCCGACTCCCCGTGCGCCCCGTGCAGCTAGAGCCTGTGCGGGGAGAAATTGGGGCGGTCGCGTAGATGATTCAAAGGTGGAGCCAGGCATAAGGGTATATATTACCCGCAGCAATAGCAAAACCAGAGCAGATACGGCCGCAAGGCCGTATTTTTGTTTTCGTAAAACGTTGAATGTCGAACGGATAACGTAAAAGGTGCGGCCTTTCAAAGATTGTGTAGAGTTTAATCTAATTATACGTTCAACGTTTTACGTTTTACGCATTATCAAGGAGCTAGAAGTGATAGGAACAGAATCAGACATTATTCTCAAGTCTGGCATAGCCGGAAAGACCGCAGAGCAAATCATTATTCGCAAAGCCCGGATTAAAGATGTACCCCAGATGTTCAAGCTGGTAAATAATATGGCCCGGCTCAACAATAACCTGCTGCCGCGCTCGATGTCCGAATTATACGAGCATGTCCGGGACTTTATTGTAGCAGTGGATGACGACCGGGTAATGGGAGTTTGTTCGCTGCATATCTTCTGGGAAGACCTGGCCGAAGTGCGCTCGCTGGCGGTTGACCTGGAATATCAGGGCCAGGGCTGGGGCGAACAACTGATGCAGGTTATCATCGAAGATGCTCGCGAAGTGGGTATGTTGCGGCTGTTCACCCTGACCACTATCCCGGCTTTCTTCGAGCGGTTCGACTTCCGGGTAGGCACTAAAGAAGAATTGCCTCAAAAGACCTGGAGCGAATGCTTCCGCTGCCCCAAGTTCACCGAGTGTGATGAAACTGCTCTGCTGCTGGACCTGGCTCCCGGTTATCGTGGCCCGCAATCTATAAAAAAAGCTTTCACTTTGACTCAGGTCTAGTTTATGGTCCGAATGACTGGTGACAGATAGAAACAGCTTGCAAAATAAACCTAATTTACATAAAAAGTAGCCTTGCCCTATTCCATTCTAGCTGAATTATTGTATAATACAGTCATAAGGATTTATTTCCTAGTCAACTTGAAAGAGGTGTCGCTACGAGTACCGAAAACAGATCAGCAAATGATAGAAATAATCGTGGCCGCATAGATCGTCCGCGCCTCTTGCTGGTGGATGATCATCCACTTTTCTTGCGAGGAGTTAAACTGACTCTGGAAGATAGTGGTGAATTTGAAATTGTGGGAGAGGCATCTGACGGACAGCGAGCCATTACCCTATCGGAAACACTCTTGCCCGATGTTGTCCTGTGTGATATAAACTTGCCAGGGATGAACGGGTTGGAAGTCAGCCGGGTTATCAAACGTCGACAACCCCAGACGGCCATAATTATCCTGAGCGTTTACGAAGATGATGAGCAGTTGTTTCACGCCATTAAAGCCGGGGCCGCCGCCTACACGCCCAAGGATATTAGCCCGGAACACCTGGTGGAAATTGTCCGGCAAGTCTCGCAGGGCAACTATATCATTAACGAAAACGTGCTTTCCAAGCCGGTCGTCGCCAAACGTGTGCTTAATCAGTTCCGGGAGCTTGCCACTGCCGAGAACGATCAGGAGCCGATATTTGCCCCGCTGACCAACCGCGAGGTAGAAATCCTGGATTGCATTGCACGGGGTAATTCCAACAAAGAAATCGCTCGCAACCTTTCAATCAGCGATCAGACGGTCAAAAACCATATCACCAGCATCCTGAAAAAACTAAACGCCAACGACCGGACCCAGGCTGTTATCACCGCCTTGCGTCACGGCTGGATTAAAATGTCTACCGACATTGCTGGCAGTGGCGGTCGCCCCCCGACCTTCTAGTTTTTTAGATTGCCCAATAT
>JAYSYV010000332.1:0-2002 GCA_043727245.1 Chloroflexota bacterium
AGACACCGAACTGGCCCGCCATTTTAGCCTACACTTTGATGAGTTTGAACTGATCGCTAATAAAACCGGACCGACCCGCCTCGGTTTTGCCGTTCTCCTCAAGTTTTTCCAGTATGAGGGGCGTTTCCCACACACCAAGAATGAAGTACCTCGCAGCATAATCTCTTACCTGGCTCCCCAACTCGATGTTGAAGCGGAAGCGTATATGCAGTACGACTGGCTGGGCCATGCCATCAAGTACCATCGCACCCAGATCCGTCAGTTCCTGGGTTTTCGCCAGTTTACCGTTTTAGATTTTAAGCAGACCAGCCAGTGGTTAACCGAAACCACGGTAAGCCACGAGCAACGGAGTGAAGTGCTTAAGGCATACGCCTATCAACGCTGGCGGGAACTCAAAATTGAACCGCCCTCCGCTGAGCAACTTGAACGTCTGGTTCGCTCTGTTTTACATACCTACGAAGAAAGTTGTTTCGATCAGATATTTCAACAACTCCCGCAAGCTGTTCAAAAAGAGTTGGATAGTCTGTTAGATCCTAAACTTGACCCTGCTGTTAGTGAAGACCCTACAACTTCGAGTGATGACAAATCTCAAGCATCGGCCAATCCGCTGGATTTTCAGGATCTTAAACACGATCCGGCCGGGGCTACCTTGAAAAGTGTTCTTAAAGAGACGGCCAAGCTGAAAGCTTTACGTAAAATTGAGTTGCCCAAAGACTTGTTTAAGGCTTTAACACCCCGCCAACTCCACCTTTACCGCAATCGGGCCGCGGTTGAGATCAGTCAGGAACTGCGCCGCCACCCGCCAGCCATTCGTTACTCGTTACTGGCGGCTTTTTGCTTTTTACGCCAACAGGAAATCACTGACAACCTGGTAGAGTTACTCATCCAGATTATCCACCGGATTGGGGCTAAGGCTGAGCGTCGGGTTGACAAAGAAATCATTGCCGACTTCAAGCGCGTTGATGGTAAACCCAACCTTCTTTTCCTGGTTGCATCCGCCTCTTTAGCTAAACCTGATGAACCGGTCCGCGAGGTGGTTTACCCGGCTGTAAGCGAACAAACTCTCAAAGAAGTTGTCGTGGAACATCAATATAGCGGTAAGAACTACCGCCAGAAAGTTTACACCGTAATGCATGGTTCTTACGGCCATCATTACCGCCGGATGATCCCAGCCATTCTCCAAGCTCTTGAATTTCGCTCCAATAACACGCTCCATCGTCCGGTGATCATCGCTCTTGAACTACTTAAAAAGTATGCCGAGGCTCCCAGTACTCAGAAATATTACCCGGCTAACGAAACCGTACCACTGGATGGAGTAGTCAAAGGCAACTGGCTGAGTCTGGTAGTGGACCCCACCAAACGCGGCAATCGCAAAAGGATCAATCGCATCTACTATGAGATGGGAGTTTTAGAAAGCTTAAGGGAGAAGTTACGCTGCAAGGAGATTTGGACAGTGGGCGGCCACCGTTTTGGTGACCCAGACCAGGATTTGCCGCTGGATTTCGAAGCGAAGCGGCAAGTTTACTATCAGGCACTTAATCAGCCTACCGAAGCCGATACATTCATAACGGACCTGAAGCAAAAGATGGCAGCCGCTTTGCAGCGGTTGGACCAGGGTATGCCGACTAACAGTGAAGTAAAAATTCTAGAAAAGAACGACGGCTGGATCCAACTCTCCCCAATTGAGGCCAAAGAAGAACCACTGAACGTAGACCGTCTTAAAATAGAAGTAGGTCGGCGCTGGCCCATGACCGGCTTACTAGAAATCCTCAAAGAAACGGCCCTTAGAACCGGCTTTACCCAGCACTTTAGAAGCGCCACCGAACGAGAGCACCTCGAAGATGAAGTAATTCAAAAGCGTTTGTTGCTAAGCCTGTATGGTCTGGGAACCAATAGCGGCATCAAGCGGATCAGCGCCAGTGATCACGGCGAAGCTTACCAGGATTTGCTCTACATTAAACAGCGTTACATCCACAAAGATGCTTTGCAAAACGCTATTGCC
>JAYSYV010000333.1:0-2001 GCA_043727245.1 Chloroflexota bacterium
CCCTTTGGGGTGTCGCGCTTTAGCCGGGGTATTACGGCACTTTTGGTAAAACGGTTGTTGACTGGATAGTAGTAGCCCTTCTTTTATAAATTAGATGCGGCCGCTTGACGCGGTCACACTTGCTCTATCCTCATAACCCAGGGCGAGTTTTGCGACTTAAACCGCCTTCTTTCTTAGCCAGTATTGATGAATGAAAGACAGGTCGCTTAAGTCAGGTTATCCAGGACCACGTGAGTGCCGCGCATTCCGTTCCTTAATCCTCAATTAACTGGCGATAGATTTGCTCAATACCGGGCACCACCGTGTCCGCTTGAAAGATTGCAGATCTCTTTTGAGCAGCTATACCCATTTGTTCGCGTAGCCCTGAGTTATCGAGCAACCGTTGGATGGCCCCGGTAAGGGCAACTTCATCACCGGGTGGAATTAGAAAGCCGGTCTCACCTTCTATCACTATGTCGGGTATTCCACCAATCCTTGATGCAATCATAGGTTTACCTGCTGCCATCGCTTCTATTACTACAATCCCAAAAGTCTCATAACAGGTGGAGGGTAGAAACCCCACCATGCTCCGATGCCAGGTTTGTAGAACAGCCCCACGCGGCCAACTGTTAAAAACAAAAACATTAGGTGGAAATTGTTCGGGTGTATCAGCACATTTACGCCCAATTAAAACCAGGGGCGGCGCACCTGTAATAACTGCGTAAGCTTTAAGCAGGACATCCACGCCCTTATCCCTGGATAAATCACCTACAAAAAGCAAAAAATCTTTGCCCGGAAGCTGGTCCAGATAAGCGGTAAAATCTTCTGTGGAAACAGCGGTCTCCTTTGTTAGAAAATTTGGGATTATCTGATACGGCAGGTTACTCCCGGCCAGTCCAGTTTTTTCAGCAACTGCATTACTAACGGCAATAAACATATCCACGGCCGCCCGTGCCGGTAGATTCATGGCCCAGTTTAAAAGGACCGTCGGTATGCCCTTGGCCGGGCCATAATGGTGAGCAGAACATTTAAGACATTTCAGGGAACCCGGACCCGAGCACCGGCTAGTATCAAGGTACATTAGCCTTTTCTGAGCGCAAATTATACTATAATCATGCAAAGTCAAAACAAGCTTAGCCCTGCTTAAAACTTTAAGAGGCAGAAAAGAATAAATCATCCAGTTATGGGCATGCACAATTTGAGGACGCTCTGCCGCAAGCACCTGCCGCAATCCCCATACTGTCTCCGGGTCAGGAAAGGGCGGGGCATGCCGGCGGCCTGACTCAATAAAAAGCTGTTCCAGGCGTTGCATTGTACCCTTAAGACGGTAGACTCTGATGGGACCGTCCATTTCAAATTCCATCATACCCTCCTGGCGGAGTGTGGCGACGGCTACCTCATGACCGCGGGCGGCCAGTTCCAGACTAAGAGTACGCACATGGGATTCTTCTCCACCAATAATGGGGGCGTAGAACTGGGCCAGCATTAAAACTCGCATTAACTATTTTCCCTGGAATTAAGTGTAGGTGGTCTCCACAGATAAACGCATAGGTGTCCTGAGGCAAACCCGGGCCGACTAATAAGTAGCACAGCCAAATCATATTTACTATGTTTACCACTTCTAAAAGAACCTACCAAATTAGATTGAGGTTGCTCACCTCACGTCAATCGGGTGGAGAAGTAGCTTACACCGCTTGCTTTAGCTCTAGCCTATGCCACAAATTAAAGCAAGGGGATTATAGCACAGATGTTTAAAGGTTTTGAACCGCGAGCAAGACCTCACAATAGAGTCGGTCTGCCCTGGCAGGCGAAGGAGACACAAATTAGCGAATGCTTTATACTTAAAACGCTTTAACTTTAACTCTCCCCAATTATAAAGTTACGTAAAGCTTGACCTACTGCTTCAAGAGAGCAACATTCTTCTACACGCTGCCGCGCTGCTCGGCCTAGCCTCAGGCTTAAAACTTCGTTAATCGCTTTTAATGGCTACCCGGTAGTGAAATGTACGATACACTTTGACTA
>JAYSYV010000334.1:0-6250 GCA_043727245.1 Chloroflexota bacterium
GTCAAGAAAATGTGGCGAAAGCCCGGCGAGAGTGGGGCTTCGCTTTTACCCGCGCTTTGCTTAAACATTTTGCTTAGCCTGACTTTGCATTCCCCCTGAGGCCAGGAGCTTTAATGACTTAGGCAGTTCAGGTTAGCAAGTCGTGGCAAGCTTCTGCTATAATTAACCTAACTCACAGGTTGAGCGGTGAGCAACACCAATGTAACTAATTGAAAACGGAGGACCACAAAAGGTATGTCTATAGCCGATACCCAGAAAGTACAAATTGTCATTGATAGCACCGCCGATATGACACCGGCTACTATCAAAGAGTTAGGTCTGGAAATGGTTCCGTTAACTGTCCTTATAGGGGACCAGGCGTACCGGGATGGAATAGATATTACCAGTGAGGAATTTTACCTGCGGCTGCCCACCCTAAGCAAGCTTCCTACTACCTCCCAGCCTTCTCCGGGTCTGTTTCTCAAAGCCTACGAAAAAGGGGTCAACGAGGGCAGGTCGGTCCTCTCAATCCACCTATCGGCCAAACTGAGTGGCACTTATGCCAACGCCGTAGTCGCCGCCCGCAATTTCCCGGAGGGGCAGGTCAGGGTCTTTGATACCCAGCAGGTGTCAGCCGGGATTGTCTTCTTCATCCAGAGCGCCGTGGAAATGGCCCGCAGCGGCAAGACCATTGACGATATTGAAGCGGAAATGACTCGAATGCGCGGCCTGGTTAAAATCATCGCTACAGTGGACACCCTGGAATATTTGCACAAGGGCGGTCGGATAGGCGGCCTCAAGAGTTTCTTTGGTTCGCTGTTGAGCGTCAAGCCGATTTTGCAGCTAAAAGATGGCGAGGTGCAGCCGCTAGAGCAGGTCCGCACCCGCAGCAAAGCCTTGCAGCGCGTGGCCGAACTGACTAAATCTATGGGGAAACTTGACCGCCTGGCGATTATGCACGCCGCCGACCCCAACGGGGCCAACGAACTGGTCAATCTGTTAGCGCCGTTCTTTCCAAAAGAGAAAATGTACATTTCGGAACTGGGGCCGGTTATCGGGGCGCACGCCGGACCGCGCACCATTGGCATAGGCGTTCAGAAAGCCGGTTAGAAATTTCTTCAGGCATGGCATTAGACATTGAAAAATTAGAAAAAATTCTACGGTTGGAGATGGCCGACAATTACCAGGACCGCAAGGTCTACCGGGGGTTGGCGGCCTTTATCAGCAACTGGACCCGCGAAGCCATTACCAAAAATCCGACTGCGCCGGAAGCCGGGCTGGTCGGAAGGGTGGCCGATAATTTAATAGATTACGGCCAGATGAACCGGGTGCAACGTATCCAGGCTATACAGCAAGTGCTGGATTTGACCATGCGGCAAAACGCCAAACTCACCAGCCAACTGAGCAGCCATCCGGGCGACTCTCCAATCAGCCAACCCGCTAAACCAGCTGTCACCGCGCCGCTTCCATCACACGATAAACCGGCGATATGGCCGGCTTCACAGCCCAAAGCAATTACCCGCCAGACCACCAGAGTCGTTGCCCCGGAAGTGGATAAACCAGCTCCTATCCGCAAGCCCGGCCCGGCAGCGGTGGTAGACCTGGGCGCACCCCTGACTTCGGTAAAAGGCATCGGTGAAACCTACGCCAAGCTGATGGGCTTCGTTGGGCTGCGAACCATTCACGATGTACTTTACTATTTCCCCTTTCGCCACGAAGATTTTAGCTCTTTCAAGAAAATAAGCGCCCTGATGTACGGCCAGACCGAAAGCGTGGTAGCCCAGGTGCTAGAAACCGTCACCAAACGGTCGTATGGCGGCAAAGAAATGATCGAAGTAGTGGTAGCCGACGAAACGGGCCGCCTGAGTTGTATCTTCTTCAACCGCCGCATGACTTATGGGCTAAAGACCGGCAGCCAGGTGGTGCTGAGTGGCCGGGTGGACGAATGGAATGGCCGGATTTGCTTCAAAGCGCCTTCTTACGAAGCAGCCGACCGCGACCTGACCAGCACGGGCCGCCTGGTCCCAGTCTACAGTACAACCGGGCCGCTCAAGCTGGCAACTCTACGAAAACTGATTAAAACCGTGGTGGACCGTTACGCCGCCAGCCTACCAGAACACCTTCCGGCCTCGATTCGCGAACGCCACAACCTGCTGCCGCTGGCCCAGGCCGTCAAGGATTATCACTTCCCGGCCTCGCTGGCCGCCCGCGAAATAGCCCGCCAACGGCTGGCTTTCGATGAGTTTTTTTTGGTTCAACTGGGCGTACTGCTCAAAAGGCATGAGTGGCAGGAGGAACGGCCCGGTATTCCTTTTAAGGTAGACCAATTTTTGCTGGATGCCTGGTTCAACGCCTTGCAATTCAAGGTGACGAAAATCAACCCGGATTCAAACGAGCCGGAAGAAGAAATGCGTAAGCTGGAACTGACCGGGGCGCAGCAAAAAGCAACTGCCGATATCCTGGGCGACATCCAGAAGGACCGCCCCATGAACCGGCTTTTGCAGGGCGATGTCGGTAGCGGCAAGACGGTGGTCGGGGCTACCGCCCTCTTGATGGCGGTAGCCAACGGGTTCCAGGGCGCTTTGATGGCTCCCACCCAGATTTTAGCCGAACAGCACTACCAGGGTTTAAGCCGCCTGTTTGAACGGCTGGTAGACTCGGAGTATGCCAAAAGTCGCGGCCTGAAAGTCCGGCTGGAATTACTAACCGGCAATGTTCGCAAAAAAGAAAGTATCTACCAGCGCATCCGGGAAGGCGAAGTAGATATTATCATCGGGACCAGCGCGGTAATCGAAGAAGTGGTTGGATTCCACCGGTTGGGCCTGGTGATTATTGACGAGCAGCACCGCTTTGGGGTCCGGCAGCGCAAGGCTTTGCGCGGCAAGGGAGCCAATTCTAGCGCCAATGTCGAGGGAGCTAACCCACACCTGCTGGTCATGACCGCCACCCCGATACCCCGCACCCTGAACCTGACCGTCTACGGCGACCTGGACCTCTCAATCATGAACGAAATGCCGCCAGGTCGGGAGCCAATCCAGACCAAGTGGGTCATGCCGCTGGAACGGCCAGGAGCTTACAAATTCATTCGCGCCCAGGTCAAAGCCGGGCGGCAGGCTTTTGTAATCTGTCCACTGGTGGAAGAGTCGGACAAAATTGAAGCCAAAGCCGCCATTGAGGAACACGAACGCTTGCAGCGCGAGGTCTTTCCCGACCTGAAACTGGGCCTGTTGCATGGCCGCATGAAACCGTCTGATAAAGACTTGATGATGCACCAGTTCCGTGACCAAGAATACAACATCCTGGTAGCCACTTCGGTTATCGAGGTCGGGATTGATATTCCCAACGCTACGGTGATTATGATAGAAGGAGCCGACCGCTTTGGCCTCTCCCAGTTGCACCAGTTCCGAGGCCGGGTGGGCCGGGGCCAGGGCAAAAGCTACTGTCTGCTTTTCGCCGGAGAAGAATTGAGCCAGGTCGGCGCGGAACGCCTCAAAGCGATTGAAAAAACTAATGACGGTTTTGAGTTAGCCGAAATTGACCTGCAAATGCGCGGGCCGGGCGAATTCTTCGGGACGCGCCAGAGCGGTGTACCCGACCTCAAAGTGGCCGGGGTAAATGATATAAATATCCTGGAAACCGCCCGTGCCGAAGCCATCCAACTTTTCGAGCAAGACCCCGGCTTGAAGCAGGTTCCTCACCAGTTACTTTCCGTGAAAGTCGCCCGCCTCTGGAGCCTCGAAGGAGATTTAAGTTGAGCGGTCAGCCGCCAGTAGATAACATTCAGGATAAACAAAAGATAGGGTAAAATTACTAGCTACTTATAGTACATCTTCTAATTTTATTACCAGGAATTCCTGTTGATCCTTCCCTTTTTTACCCTTTTTGCCGGGAGAATTTGGTGTCCCGCCCGAAACTTGTTCAAGTTCATCCTCGGTTAATTCCTCAATCTGGCTGGTAGTTGGGTCATTTCGCTCAACTGATTCTGATTCTTGTGCGTTATTCAAAATTGTTCCTTCCCATCACATAACTATTGGATTGACGTTTAGTAAATATATAGTAGCAGCAAGTAGTAAAATTGGAAGTGATATAAGTTACATATAACTATTCCGGCCAACTCTTTAATAGAAAAGGACTGGCTACTGACCTGGCAAAAGCCGGGATTTTATACTATAATATTATTATGTCAAAAAAGCCATTAGCGCCTAGCTTACAGTTTACTTTGCCGATGCCGCCCAGTATAAACTCGCAGTATGCCACGGTAAATGGTCGCCGGGTGCTAAGTGAAGAAGCTCGCAAGTGGAAACGGGAAGTAAGCCGGAAGGTAGAATATCTGGAAGACCAGGGCCAGATTTCCGAGCAACTGCGCCGCGATTTTGCAAAGGTGCATCTGTCAGTATTCCTGGATTTTTACTTTACTACTCCCCATAAACGCGACCTGGACGGTGGGTTAAAGATTACCCTGGATGCTATCTGTGAAGCTCTCAATCTCAATGATAATCGAGTCGTAGATATTCACCTTATTAAAAAGATAGACCCCTTACACCCCCGGCTAGAAGTGGTACTTGAAGGGGTCCTTGACTGGCAATTTGATACGGAATACAGCTATATCGAGCCGAGTACTACGCCTGAAGATAAGTAAAAATTGTATTTTCCTTCTACCTTTTAGCTATATACAATTTGTGTTATCATTATGTAAGATTATAGGAATTAACTATACAGGCCCGCGTGGCTCGTTAAAGAAAGGTTTCACGGCTCAATTCAATGCCCACGGTAAGTAGTGAAGCAATCGTAATTTTGGACTTTGGTTCGCAGTTTACCCGGCTGATTGCTCGCCGGTTGCGAGAAGCCAGAGTCTACTGTGAAATTCTACCCCACGATGCCCCCTGGGAGAAAATCACCGCGCTCAACCCGCGTGGCTTTGTCCTCTCCGGTGGCCCGGCCAGTGTTTACGAACCCGGCGCTCCCCAACTACCCGGTTATGTGCTGGAAAGCGGTCTGCCGGTCCTGGGCATCTGTTACGGAATGGGTTTGTTGGCCCGTGACCTGGGCGGGTCGGTCGAACCGTCGGCCATGCGCGAATACGGCCAGGCTGATGTACAAGTAAACTCTGCCGCCCAATTATTCCAGGGCTTACCTCCCACTATCAGCGTCTGGATGAGTCACGGCGACAATATCGCCGCCCCTCCACCAGACTTCATTATTAGCGCGAACACCCGCAGCACGCCCGTCGCGGCGATGGAAGGAACAAACCCGGCTACCGGCGCACTTATCCTGGGGGTCCAGTTTCACCCTGAAGTAAACCACACCCAGCATGGCGCGGAAATCTTAAATCATTTCCTGTATGACGTTTGCCACTGCAAGGGCGATTGGACTGCCGACAGCTTTATTACTACGGCAATAGAATTAATTCGGGATAGAGTTGGTCCCACCGACCATGCCATTTGCGCCCTGAGTGGCGGCGTGGACTCGGCGGTAGCGGCCAGCCTGGTGGGGCGGGCTTTGGGCGACCGCCTGACCTGCGTCTTTGTTAACAACGGGTTGCTTCGCCAGGGCGAGGCCGAAAGTGTGGTCAAGACTTTCCGGGACGAACTGGGCCTGCGCCTGATTTATATCGATGCGGTCGAACGCTTTATAGGCAAGCTGGCCGGAGTAATAGACCCTGAAGAAAAACGCAAGATTATCGGCAACGAGTTTATCCGCATATTTGAAGCGGAAGCCAAAAAGCTGGGCGATATTCAATGGCTGGTCCAGGGGACACTTTATCCCGATGTTATAGAAAGCGCCACGCCGGAAACCAAAGCTGCAAGCCGAATTAAGACCCATCACAATGTTGGTGGCCTACCTCTTGATATGAAATTAAAACTAATCGAGCCGCTTCGCTATCTTTTTAAAGATGAAGTCCGACGGGTCGGGGCTGAACTGGGTTTGCCGGAAGAAGTGGTCTGGCGGCAGCCTTTCCCTGGACCGGGCCTGGCGGTGCGCGTCCTGGGAGCGGTGAGTGAAGAACGGCTGGCGGTGTTGCGGGCGGCGGATGCCATAGTCCGAGAAGAAATTAAAAATGCCCGGTTGGATGGTGAAGGCGAAAACGCGGTCTGGCAATATTTCGCCGTACTGACTCCGCTGCAAAGCGTTGGCGTAATGGGCGATGGCCGGACCTATAGCAATCTGGTCGCCGTCAGAGCCGTATCCAGTAAAGACGGTATGACCGCCGATTGGGCCAGGTTGCCACACGATTTGCTGGGTCGGATAAGCAGCCGGATTGTGAACGAAG
>JAYSYV010000335.1:0-6244 GCA_043727245.1 Chloroflexota bacterium
CCCCAATTAGAAGAGTCAATCACAATCCTACGCCAGCGCGAAATGGCTAACCTCGCTTCAAATACGCTGGTGAACGATTTCTTCCTGGAACACCCTTCCAATCAAATGCTGGCAAAGAAAATTGTCTATACTGGCGGGAAAACGCCCGAAGAAACCTCCGAAGAAGTTATAGCCCAGTTGGACTTGCGTAAACCGGAGCCAATTATTTTGATTGGCCCGATGTTTGTCGGCAAAAGTACCCTGGGTTCGCTGCTCTCTCGCAAACTGAACCGCAACCAGGCTCCGCTGGATATACTGCGCTGGGATTACTATAAGGAAATTGGTTATGATAACGAGGCTGCCGGGGTGGTTTATGCTAAAGATGGATTCTTCGGTTTTTTCCTCTACTCGCAACCCTTCCATGCCCACTCGGTCGAACGAGTCCTGGCCGATTACCCGGATAGTATCATTGATTTTGGGGCCGGGCATTCGGTCTACCCCGACCCGGTTTTGCTGGAGCGGGTACGCAATGTTCTGGCCCCTTACAGCAACATCATTCTCATTCTACCCTCACCCGACCTGACCGAGGCCAGGCAAATTCTCAGACAACGTTTCGGTGAAATAATGAGCGGCTTCTTCGATTTGCACGAAGGCTTTACCCGCAGCGGCGCTTTTGAAAAGTTGGCGAAGCACATTATTTACAACGAAGACAAAAACCCTGAGCAGGTAGCTGCCGAAATTCTCGCCCCGGTTTCCGATAATCCACCGCAATAAACCGGATATTTGGGGCTTTTATTTTACTTTTCCTGGGGTGGGTGTTACCAGTTCGATTATGTCGCCCTTCTGAGTACCGGTTTTCTGGGCAGTTCCGGCTGGTAACTCAACCGTGTACTTGCATTTTTTCACAATCGGGCCGACTCGCCAGGGTTTGAGTTTTTCGACTACGCGCAGTACCGTGCCATCTTCGGCTACGTGCAGAACATCAATCGGGAAGCGCATGAAAAACATATGCACCCCGTTATTGGGGTAAATTACCAGCCCGGTGTCCGCTTCTATTTTGGCCCGGCCCATCAATCCCATAAAACGGGTCCAAACAGACTCAGCCATCTCGACCTCACTTGCTACAACTACCTGGCGCGACCGGTTTAGCACCTGGACTTTTCTCACTTCTTTTCCTTTCGCCTGTTCCCAGGTTAGAACTTTTATGCTACTATAATCAAGGATTCAGCAATTTTTTATTTTTATTATAACTCAATTGAGGCACTTGAAGGAGTTAATTTTGATTTCTCCTGTGTGCGTATTTTATTTACCGTTTTATCTTTCAGGAGGGTTGCATGGATAATCTTTTACCTGACAATGGGCCGCCAGCCGACCACGCCTTACTGTACCTGGGTACAGCTCAGGGTGTACATATTTTGCAGTTCGATAACCAGACCAAAGCCTGGCAGCCGTTTGGTCACAGCCTGGCTGGACACGACATCAGCGCCCTGGCCTGGGACACGCGGCGGCCAGTCCTGCTATTGGCCGGTACAGCCACCGGAGATTTGTTCGCCAGCACCAATGGGGGCCTGGACTGGAAACCAGCCGGGATTAGCTTTCCCGGTCAGAAAATCTGGTCAATTACGCCGGATTATCACTGTGCCGCCGGGGCATTTTATTTTGGTCTGGATGGCGGTCATCTTTTCTATACCTCTGATAGCGGGGCCACCTGTACAGAGCTTACCGGCTTGCGGGCTTTGCCGGATGCCCCGTATTGGTTCGGACCGTTTGGCCCGGCCATTTTCCATTCGATTATCCCGGTAGAGGGCCAACCGGGTCTGATTTACCTGGGTATGAGCGTGGTTGGGATTTTAGCCAGCGCCGATAGCGGCCAGAATTGGCAAGATGTAACCGCTAATATTCCTCGCGTGCCACACGAACTGCCCGATGGCCCCCAGTTGGCCGACATTCACAAACTGGCTCTGCACCCGCTCGACCCGGCACGGCTGTATGCCACCACTCACTATGGCACATTTCGCAGCGATGACGGTTCCAGGTCCTGGGAAAATATTAGCGCCGGGTTGCCCTTTGAAATGACTCGCCCGCTGGCCCTGCATCCTCACGACCCCGACACAGTTTATGTAATTGCCCACCAGGATGCCCCCGATGCCGACCTACCGATTATCCGGGGACCGCTTTTGGTCCATCGCAGCCGGGACGGTGGTCGCAACTGGCAGGCGTTGGGAACAGGTTTACCCCAGCAGGCTAATTGCGCGGTGCTGCGAGAGGCTTTTATCAGTCACGCCGGGGAAGCCTGCAATCTGTACCTGGGTACTAACCGGGGCCAGGTCTTTGCCAGTTATAACGAGGGGGAAGACTGGCAGACTATTGCCGAGGTGGGAACATCGGTCCGGGTAGTTCGGGTTTCCGCCTGAACATCTGGTAATTTTGCGTTTACTTGTCTATTACTCCGCGATTTTACCGGTTAAAGGGTTTTCAAACCACCCTTTCAAACCAAAAAGCACAAAAATAAAGTGAATACATACCGTAAATGAATTTTCTCATAATTACGTGCTTTATGTAGCCTGAATCGGGTTTCCACTTTTGGAGGTATACAAACCTATCCGAATTGGCTCTTAAAAAAAGGCCAAAGCAATGCTATACTAAAAGTGGGATTTAACCCTGGTGCGAATTATTTCTATAGTTAACAAGGAGGTTAGCATGCCAAGAGAACTGCATTGTAGCGATGCCGGGATGCCATGTGATTTCATTGCTAAAGGCGAAACCAACGATGAGGTAATGGCCTCCGCTACCCAGCACGTTATGCAGGACCATGCTGTCGCTGTATCGGCGCTATCGGAGGAGGAGCGCAATAAATTTATGGATAACGCCCGCTCCTCTATCCACGACTCATCCATGCACGACCAATAACCAATTAACAATAAAAGGGCCGGGTGATTGCTGCCCGGTCCTTTTTATTTCTTATGAAGTTAGCCACCGAAGCCCATTGAAGCGGCAATGGTCGGTATTGCCGGTCCCAGGATTACGATATAGACCGAAGGGAATATCAGGAAGACCATTGGGAAAAGCATTTTAATGGGGGCTTTGCGGGCCAATTCTTCGGCCATCTGCCGCCGCCGGATACGCATCTGGTCGGCCTGGATACGTAGCACTTTGGAAAGGCTGACACCCAACTGGTCGGCTTGAATGATCGAAGCCACGAAAATACTCAGTTCGTTTACGTCACAGCGGTAGGCCATTTCGCGCAGAGCGTCCCGGCGCAGCATACCGATCCGCATTTCGCTCAAGACCCGTCTGAACTCCCTGGCAAGGTCATCGTCCCACTTTTCGGTTACACGCTGGAGAGCCTGGTCAAAGCCCAGCCCGGCCTCGACACTGATAGTCAGGAGGTCAATCGCGTCCGGTAAACTGCGGAAAATAGCTTTCTTGCGGGCTTTAATTTTACCGCCCAACCAGTAAGCCGGGAAAGAGTAGCCCATCAGGGCCATCCAGAGCGTCCCCCCAACCATTATGCCTAGATCTTGTTTAGTAACCCAGCAAAGGAAAAAGACTACCCCGGCCAGTAATATCGCGGCCAACAGACGCAGCGCCAGGAAATCTCCGGCTTGCAAGCCGTTGGGATTACCGGCCATTTGCAGGTTGCGTTTCAGCCGTTCCTGGGAGCGGGCCGGAGTGATGGAACCCATAATCCGGGCAAACACACCAACCAACGGTTTCAAAACCCGCTCGGTGAAAGGCTGTTGCATTTCGAGCTTTTCGAGTGAGATAGGGTTTTCGATATACTCGGCCAGGCGGGCTTCTATAACATCAGGATTGTTGGCTTTGCGCCGCCGGATGATACTAATCATCATCAGAACAATGATTAGTGAAGCGATTCCGATAACGATACCAACAATAATTTCAGGTCTCATGTTAGGCTCCTGTACCCACTACCAGGAAACATATAAAGCATAATTTCGAGAATAATTCCAGATTGATAAAAATTAAATATCAATGTTGACAATCTTCATGATGGCCCAGAACCCCAGGCCGATTAAAATTAAGCCGCAGATTGGCATACAAATCCAGGGCCAGACAAACATTTTCATCATAAAGGTCGGCGCTATTAGCATCAGGATACCGGCCAGGGCTATCGGCAAAGCCGAAATAATATAACCGGAATATTGCTGCTGGGCCACCAGTACCTTGATCTCACCTTTAATGCGGACTCGCTCTCGGATGGTATGCCCGATATTATCCAGGATAATAGCCAGGTTGCCGCCGACTTCCGCTTGAATGTTAATAGCCGTAATCAAGAGATCAAGGTCGTCACTTGGCACACGTCGGAGCATATTGCCCAGGGCTTCACGTGTCGCCAGACCCAGGGAAACTTCCCGGATGACCCGCTGGAATTCGTCACCCATTGGGGCCGGGGCTTCGCGTCCGATCAGTTCCATTGATTGTAACAGGCTATATCCGGAGCGCAAAGAGTTGGCCGCCAGGGTAATAGTATCGCCCAATTGATTATTGAATTGCTTGATGCGTTTGTTACCCCGGCGCTTCACAAAGAAGTCGGGCAGGTACATAAAGATGATACCTACCAGTAGCCCCACTATCAGGGAGAACTGGCCGAAATTGCGTCCCAGGAAAGTACCGATGCCAAATCCTACGGCGGTGCTTAGAATTTTCAGGCCAATAAATTCGGCTACGGTCAACTTCAGGTCGGCCCGGACCAGGCTGCGCTGGATGGATACCGCGAAACCTTTACCCCGTACCGCCTTTTCAATCCGCTCGTTGACTAATTTCCGGCGGCTGCTGGCCGAAGCCGGTTGAGCCGCTTCTTTATTATTGCCCCCGTATTCGGTCAGGCGTGAGCCGACATTTGGGCCTTTTTTCTTAAACAGAGAAGCCATCAGATTTACTCCGGTTACACCAGGATATTAAAAAGGCCGCAACTGGTTGCTGGAGCCGAAAGTATCGGGCGGCAAGAAGATATTATATTTCTCAAACCGTTCCAGGAAGCGCGGCTGGACCCCGGTAGGCCGCAATGAACCCATAACCCGGCCATTTTCGTCCATACCCGTCTGTTCAAAGCGGAAAAGTTCGTTCATTTTAATCACGTCGCCCTCCATGCCGTCCACTTCGGAGATTGATACAACCCGGCGACTGCCGTCTTGCATACGTTCCTGCTGGACGATCAAGTTTACGGCGGAGGCAATTTGTTCCCGGATAGCCCGCACCGGCAAATCCATCCCGGCCATAAGGCACATGGTTTCAAGGCGGCTGATGGTATCTTTGGGGCTGTTGGCGTGGGCGGTGGTCAGGGAACCATCGTGACCGGTATTCATGGCCTGGAGCATATCGAGAGCTTCGCCGCCACGGCACTCCCCAACCACAATCCGGTCGGGCCGCATACGCAAGCAGTTAATTACCAGGTCGCGGATACTGATTTCACCCCGGCCTTCCACGTTGGCCGGACGAGATTCGAGGGTGACAACGTGATCTTTCCATAACTGTAGTTCGGCGGCATTCTCAACCGTGACAATCCGTTCGTCATCGGGGATGAAGTTGGAAAGCACGTTGAGCAAGGTCGTTTTACCGGAGCCGGTTCCGCCTGAAACGATGATATTCAAGCGAGCTTCCACGCAACCCTTTAAGAAATCGGCAATTTTATGGTTCACAGTGCCAAACCGGATTAAATCGTCAATGGTCAGTGGTTTCTTGGAGAATTTCCGAATGGTGATAGACGGTCCCTTGAGGGCAATAGGGGGAATTACGGCGTTAACGCGGGAGCCATCGGGTAGACGAGCATCCACCATTGGCGAACTTTCATCCAGGCGGCGGCCCAGCGGCGCTACAATTCTTTCCAGGATACGCATCACGTGTTCATTACTCTGAAAAGAAACATCGGTTCGGATAAGTTTACCTTTGCGCTCAATGTAGACCTGCTTGGGGCTGTTGACCATGATTTCAGTGATACTGTCGTCCCGTAGTAAAGGGTCAAGCGGTCCAAAGCCCATAATCTCGGAAAGTATGGCATCCAGCAGAGTTTGCCGTTCCACTCGGCTGAGTGGCACAGGTTCTTCCGACAGAATAGTCTGGAAGATTTCCTCGGTAATTGTTTTGACCTGCTTATCGTCAGTGACCGGAATCTTTTTGCGTTCCAGCTCGGCAATCAAACGCTCCTGAATTCTGGATTTAAGTTCGTAAGTGACTTTATCTTGCTTGTTAATTTGCGCCTGGGAAGCCCCCGGATTGAACTCAGCCCGCAAGCGGCTCAAGCCGC
>JAYSYV010000336.1:0-1995 GCA_043727245.1 Chloroflexota bacterium
AGCAGGTCCGGTTCGGCCCCGTTGTTAATGATAATATCAGGCTGCCAGGCCGGGTTGGCGGACATCAATTCAGAGCGGTCAGAAGCAATCATAACCTGAAAGCCGCCCTGGCCTAAAGTTTGTTCGATTACTTTACCAAAATCGGGGTTCTGGGTGATAACCAACGCGGCAAAACGAGGTTCTTCTTCCGGCTCTTCTTCGGGGATAGTGTTGGGTTCCAGGGGCCGACTAAGTAAAGGCATGGTAATGGTTATGGCGCTTCCACCCACTTCGGGTGGTTGATTTTCCACCTGGACTTTGCCTTCGTGAGCATCAATGATGTTTTTGGCAATCGCCAAACCCAACCCGGCCCCCGCTCCTTCGGCCCAGGCTTGATTCTGGGGCCGCCAGAACTTGGTAAAGACCCGTTCCAGGTCGCCAGGTTCGATGCCCGGTCCCTGGTCTTCAATACGGACCATAGCCTGGGAGCTAGTCGGGTCGGCCTCAATCGTTACTCGAACCGTTTTACCCTGGGGTGTGACCTGCCCGGCGTGGGCAATAATGGCCCGGATGGCCTGGCTAAAGCGTTCGGGGTCAAGGTTGGCGGTCAAGGCGGCTGAATTCGGGGCATAGATTTCCAGCCCGGTGCCTTTGGCTTCCAGTTGAGGCTGGACCTGGTTTCCAATATTTATCATAAGCGTGCGGAAGTCTACCACAACCGGACGGAAACTGAGCTGTCGCGCCTCCAGTCGAGAAACGTCCAACAAATCAGCAATAATGAGGGACAACTTCTCGGCGTTCAAACCAACCACGCTCAGAAACTCACGCTGCAACTCACTGATAGGGCCGGTTTCGCCTTCCATTACCAGGTCAATATAGCCTTTAATAGAAGTAAGAGGGGTGCGTAACTCGTGCGCCACGTGGGAAATGAATTCCAGGCGCTCTTTTTCGGTCAGGTTGCTGGTGGAAAGACGTTGTTGCAAAAGGAACCAGTTCTGGTAAAGCTTTTGGTTTTGGCCTTCCAGTTCCGCCACTCGCTGGCGTAAAAAATTAAGTTCTTCTTCCGGGCTATTGTGCCGGAAAACCGGTGTCTTTCCGCTATTTGGAGATTTTATATCACTCATCAATTCCGGGGTTTCCATATTGTGCCAGGTTTCCAGGCATATTTAGCCTGGTGATTATTCTTAATCTAAATTATTTAGGGAGAGCCAACCCATTCGAGACTGAAGTTTCCGGTGAAAATTGTTTGAAGCGATAACCTACCCCTCGCTCGGTTAGAATGTAAACAGGTTTAGAAGGCTCGAGTTCGATTTTCTCGCGCAGCCGCCGGATATGCACGCGCAGACCTTCTACATAAACTTCTTCTTCGGGACTCCAGACCCGCGCCAGCAAGGAGTCGGTCGTCAGGACTTGCCCGGCGTGGCGGACCAGCATATGCAAAAGTTTGGATTCGGTGGGCGTTAATTCCTGGTGACTGCCGCTTATATCGGCCCAATGTTGCCCAAAGTTAATCTTTAACAGGGCATCCACCACTATTTCCGCCGACGCACTGGTGGTCTGAACATCGCCAAAACGGCGCAATACCCGGCGCACTCGCGCAGCCAACTCACGAGCATTAAAAGGTTTAACGATATAATCTTCGGCGTAACGGTCCAGGCCATCTACAATCGTTTCGGCATTATCCACACCGGTGAGCATTATGACCGGGATAATGGCGTATTGCTGAATGCGTCGGCAAACTTCAAACCCATCAATATCAGGCAATTTTAAGTCTACTATTGCCAGGCTTGGCAATTCGCGAGTTATTTTACTGAGCGCCTGTTGTCCGGTGACGGCTGTACTAACGTCAAACCCCTCGACTTCGAGGCTTTGCCGGACTAGCCTGAGTATATGGGGGTCGTCATCTACAACCAGAATAGTGGGTAGATTCATGAAAAAACACCTGCTTTGTTTATTCCCACTCAATGGTAGCCGGAGGCTTGCTGGTAATATCGTAAACAACCCGGTTGACACCCG
>JAYSYV010000337.1:0-1993 GCA_043727245.1 Chloroflexota bacterium
AAAAGACTTTTCCCACTCCGTATGTTCGGCAGTATCCCTTAACGGGTGAAAGCGTTCGTCCAGACCGGAGTAGACGACCTGTAAGCGGTCAGCCGGGTAGCTGGTATACTTTAATATATCGCGCCGGGTATTTTCCGAAACGGCAATAATAAAGGTCGCTCTCAGGCTGCCTCGTAAAGCTATCTTCCATAACAGTTTATTGATGCGGGCTTTAAGGGTCGGAGTTTTATCATAGATTGGAGCCAGGTCGTGGCAAGTTACCACGCAATTCCGGCGGGGCAGGAAATAGGTCAGGAAGCCGTAAGAATGGTCTGTCAGGTGATTTACCGTTGATTTAGCCCGCTGCATTTGCCAGGGATACTTCAGGTAACGCCCGGCCAGGATTCTCAGGGAAAAAGGTAAGCCGTTCTCTGGCGCTTTCACGCTGAATTCGCTCACTTCTAAACCGGGCAGTTCGCTTGCACGCAAATATTTCCCCAGCCGCCGGGCATACTGGTTCATACTGAGAAAGCCTTCGTCCGGCATATCGTTAAATAAAGTTACCTTCAAATTCGCCTTCAAATTTCTTCACCCAGGACTAGCTGACACCTTTTCAATTTGCCGGATATTTTCTTTAACCTAGCCGAGTGGTTTTCTTTAGCCTGAACCCGGCTTAAATGGGTTGAAAAACCTGGTCCTTATATTTTAGCTCTAAGTGCCGGTCGCCAGCTCGTTATAAATCTTTTCGTAAGCGGCGGTAATAGCATCCCAGTCGTAGACGGCGGCGCGTTCTAAACCCTGGGCGGCCATGGTCTGGCGGCGGCTCTCGCTCTCATCCTGGAGCAAATCCACCAGCGCAGTTGCCAGGCCGGTATCTTCGCAAATCAGGCCGTAGCGGCCATCTTCCAGTATCTCGCAACTGCCGGGATTGGAACTTGCTACCACTGGTGTTCCGGCGGCTAGCGCCTCGATATACGGGATACCGAAACCCTCGTAGGTACTAGGTAGGCAGAAGACCCAGGCTTTTTGGTATAGTTCTATCAGGCGTTCGTATGAAACCTTGCCGAAATTGACTATGCCGTCACCTTCCACCGGCTTTTCGGCCACCAGCCACAGTTCGGCGTCCGGCAGCCTGGGCTTTATTGGCGAGGTAAACAGGTCTACCAGCAGTTGCCCGCGTTTGCGCCCTTCCAGGGTTCCCACAAACAAAATAGTGGGTTTTTCATTTTTTACAATTGTACCCTTCTGGAAAGCTCGTGTATCCACTCCGCAGCCGATAACCTGCCTTATCTTTGGGAAGTAGCGGATAGTATCATGCGAGTTAGCCACCACTTTGTTAGCCCGGTGGACGGCTAATTTCTCCATCTGATAAAGCACCAGGTGATTTAAGCGGCGTTTCCAACTGACACTGTTGCGGGCTTCGGCCAGGGCTGAACCATGCATTGTACGAACACGCGGCATTTTTTTTGGACTCATCAGCCAGTCGTCACCGTGAGTATGGATCGCTTCAAATTTTGCCAACTTTAAACGGGCGAACAATATTGGCGTTAAATAATAGCGGGCCAGCCGGTTATTATGCATCCAGTGGGCGGCATTTATAGTATGGACCGTGTATAAGGCATCGTCCGGGCGTTCATCCATCGCGAACAGGGTTACTTCGTGGCCTCTTTCGACCAGCTTGTTAGCTAGATTATGGACGAAGTAGGTGACACCACCTTCTTTTCCGCGCCACTTTGACGGCAGGACGGCATTTAGCATGGCAATTTTCATATTTGAATACCTGTACCCGGGCCTGCTGATACCAGGGGTTGTAAGGAATCGGCGGGAGCTGGCACGGTAGGAGGTTTATCGCTATCCTCTTTCAAGCCGGGTTTGTCTGCCATAACCCAGGTCCGTATTCGTAAGGCGATGCCTGGTAATATCCAGAAAAACTGAGCTACCGGCGGGATTGTCAACGGCGAATAGGTTAGACCGGTAGTTACCATATAGACCAACCATAAAAAGCTAAAAAAGA
>JAYSYV010000338.1:0-1993 GCA_043727245.1 Chloroflexota bacterium
TGCCCGCCCCCAGGTTATCGCCGTAGGCAAAGCCTCCCGGAACACCCAGTATTGAATAACTGTCCAACCGGGTGTTGGCTTGCGGCCCGGCTATCTCGCTGATATGCTTCAAATCCACCTCGGCCCCGGCCTTCTCCCAGGCTGTGACCATCTCGGCATCACAGTTTATGCCCGCTGCCCGTAAAACCAGCACTCGCACTTTTTTCTGTTGCATTTTCTCTTTCGGATTATAGTTTTACTATTATAGCTCTACCAGCGGAGTTTGCCAGGCTTTTTTAAGCTCGGAAACTTTTACCCGCAGGACCGTGGCTGTGGTCAGGCCGGTGACGGTAAATTCGTTTTCGGGCAAGACCTGGCCTATCTGGGCAAAAGTTGTACCCCGCAAGGCTTTTTCAAAAGCGGCTTTTTGCTCTGGCTCTATCTCTACCAGGAAGCGTGAGGGTGTTTCACTGAAAAGGATGGAGGCATTGGTCCGGTCATTCTTCGGGCCGCTGTATGCGACATGGGTCAGGTCAAAGCGCACGCCCAGGCCACCCGAAAAAGCCATTTCAGCCGCCGCCACCGCCAGACCGCCTTCCGACAAATCGTGGCAACTTCGGACTAGACCGGCTTGCATGGCCTGGTGAATGGCCCGGAAGGTCCGTAAAGCCGGTCCGGCCTCCACCCTGGGTACTTCGCCTTCAACCTGGCCGTGATACTTGGCGTAATAACTGCCGCCCAGTTCAGGTTTGGTCTTGCCTATCAGGTAAAGCAGGTTGCCTGCCTTTTTTAAATCCATTGAAACAGCTTTGGTAATATCCTCCAGCACGGCGAAAGCGGAAATCAGGAGCGTACCAGGGATTGCCACTCGGTTTCCGGTCGACATATCCCTAAATTCGTTATTCAGAGAATCTTTACCAGAGATAAACGGTAGACCAAAAGCCAGCGCGTAATCCTTGCAAGCCAGTACGGCGCGAGTTAGTTCGCCCAGTCTTTCGGGAACCGCCGGGTTGCCCCAGCAAAAGTTATCCAGCAGGGCCATACGGTCCAGGCTGGCCCCGACCGCTACGGCGTTGCGGATAGCTTCATCAATCACGCAAGCGGCCATGTGATAGGGGTCGAGCAGACCGTAGCGTGGATTTATCCCGTTTGAGATTACCAGCCCCCGGTTGGAGTCGGCTAAAGGCTTAATAATAGCGGCATCGCCCGGCCCGTCATTGTTAACGCCGACCAACGGTTTCATGATGGTAGCGCCCTGGACTTCGTGGTCGTAAACCCTGATAACGGCTTCTTTCGAGGCCACATTGGGGTCGGCCAGGATGTTCTTCAGGTCGGCGACATAGCCCTGATAAGGCCGGTTATCCTCAAGATAAGGCCGTCGTGCTACTGAGCGGGGCGCAGTTGGTTGCCAGCGAGCTTCCATGTGGCGGCGAGGCAAACCGTGATGGAGAAATTCCATTTTCAACCGGCCAACGGTCTGGTCGTTGTAAAGCAGGGTCAGCCAGCCATCGCCAGTAAACTCGCCCAGGTCGGTCGCTTCGACTCCCTCCAAATGACAGAGGTCTTGAAATTCAGCCAGGTTGGCCGGTGGAACGGCCAGCACCATGCGCTCCTGGGCCTCGCTGACCCAGATTTCCCATGGTTCGAGTCCGGCGTATTTCAGGGGAACATGGGCCAGTTCGACTCGCACGCCCAGGTCCGCACCCATTTCGCCAACTGCCGAGGAAAGTCCACCGGCCCCGCAGTCGGTAACGGCGGAATAGAGTCCCCGGTCGCGGGCCTTTAGCATCAGGTCCAGGGTTTTCTTTTCTTCAATCGGGTTGCCAATCTGGACCACACTGGCGGCCTGGCCGGTGTTACTACCGGCAGCCTGGGAGTCGCCGCCCAGCTCGATTGAGCTAAATGTCGCGCCGTGAATGCCGTCCCGACCAGTTCTCCCGCCGATTACGATAATCCGGTCGCCGATTTGCTGATTGCGAGGGTGCTTGCCTTTGGGCGACAGACCGACTGTGCC
>JAYSYV010000339.1:0-6236 GCA_043727245.1 Chloroflexota bacterium
TGCAAAAGCTGGACAAAACCGTTACCGCGACTATTTTCTACACCCAGGCTACCCTGGGTCAGCAACAGAGCGCCTCGGACTTGCTCAAGCAATACGCCGCCCGCACCGATAAATTGCAGGTCCAATCTATCAATGCCGATGCCGACCCTCTGGCGGTCCAACGCTACAACGTCAAGAGTAATCCGGCGGTGATTTTTGAAATGGGCCAGAAGCGCGAAGAAGTAAGCTCGCTGGACGAGCAATCGCTCACCAGGGCGCTCTTGCGGCTGCAAACGGGCGTTATCCGGCGGGTCTTGATTACTACCGGCCACCAGGAGCTTACTACCGAGGCCAATCAGGCCGGTAACTCCCTTTCGGCGGCGGTTCAGGCGCTAACCGACAATAATTACCAGGTAGCCCTCTATAATACCGCTACCGGAACAGCAACCCCGGTCGCAAGCAGCACCACCGGTGCAACTACTACGCCGACCCAGGTCAAGCTCAACCCGAACAACGATATTTTGGTAATCGCGGGGCCACGCGGCAAGTTTTCCGATGATGAAAAAGCGCGCATTAGCACCTTCCTGAAACAGGGCGGTAAAGCGATGCTTGCCTACGATATTGCCGGAAATGTGAGTGCCGATACGGCCACCAATATCAATGATTTGTTGGTAGATTGGAAGGTTAAATTCGCACGTGGGGTTGCCGTGGAGCAAGACCAGACCAAACGCGCCCAGGAAAGCCCGCTCTACCTGGCTCCCAGCATCAACACTTCGAGCGATATAACCGGCAATTTGAAAGGTCAGAATATTTTCGTGCTGCAGGCTACTTCGGTAAATAAAGACCCGGCTAGCACCGCCACCTTTACCGAATTACTGACTACCAGCGCGGATTCTTACCTCAAGTCTACCATACCGCCAACTACCGCCGAATTCGAGCCATCCGATGTACGCGGGCCTCTGGTGGTTGCCGCTACCATCGAGCAGCCCGCCACTCAACCGGCCCCTGCGCCTAATGCCACCCCAACGGCAAGCGGAACGCCCGGCAGTACCGCCACTCCGGCGACAACTGCGTCAGCCTCCGGCCAACCGTTGAACACTCGAATTGTGCTGCTGGGCAGCCCTTCGGCCATCAGCGATCAGGTGTTGGCAACTCAAATAGGCAACCTTAACTTTTTTGTCAACGCAATGAATTACCTGAACGAAACGGCCAATAACGTAGTCATTACCTCCCGGACCGCCGATGCTACACCGTTCACGGTCAATGCCAGCCAGTCAAGCCTGGCCTTCTGGAGTAGTTTCCTGGGTTTACCAGTAATTATCCTGCTGATCGGGTTGGCCGGCTGGTGGAGGAGACGCTAAATGAGAAGATACATGGGTGCATTCGTAGTCCTGGGGGTCTTCGCGGTGCTGCTGGCCTTTGTGCTGCTAACGCAGAACAATAACAGCACACCTACCACAACAGCCATCAGCGCTACGCCAACCGTTTCGCAGGCGGATAAAGACTTGCAGATTCTTAATCTGCCCGCGACCGAAACTATCAACCAGTTAGACATTAAGAATATTACCGGGACTACCACCTTAAAGCTGGATAGCGGAGCCTGGAAACAGACCACGCCTAAAGCGGTAGACCTGGATAGTCCGGTTATTTCCGACACACTGCAACAAATCAAGAGTTTAAAGGGTGCGACCTTTATCGCGGCAGATAAGGCGACCGACCTTAAAACTTTTGGGTTGGACAGTCCACCTTTGACGGTCACACTTACCACGGCTGGAAGCGGAACTAAAACGCTGCTGTTTGGCAGCGTCAACCAGGCTACCAAGAATTACTACGTCAAGCTGGCCGATGATGGGCGGGTCTGGTCGGTCAATTCAGCGACCGTGGATGCGATTAACGGCTGGCTGACCATGCCGCCAACGCCAGCGCCCACCATCGGGGTTACAGGCAGCCCCCTCACACCTCTGCCCAGCGTGACACCTTCACCGACCGGCGGAGCGCCCACAACAGCTCCGACCGATACAACGCCAGCCGTTTCGACGGCGGCAGTCACAACCATGGCGGCAGCAACTACAGCTTCCGGTACGATTGCGGCAACACCAACTAAATAACCTTTACTCTAAAGGAATTAAAAGGATTTACCTTTGCAACAAAAAGAGGGGTAAATCCTTTTTAATATAGACGGTTTAAAGTTTGGAATAACGGCTTATGCCTGCAAAGAAAGCAGTTTGATGGCTAAATACGAATTTGGAGAAAGAATAGGTAAAACGGCTCAATTAAGCGTGGGAAGTTCGGCCATCATTTTTGATAAATCAGGCCGGAAAATACTCCTTACGCGAAGGACCGATAATGACCGGTGGTGCTTACCCGGTGGAAGGATGGACCCTGGGGAAAGTATCGAAGAAACCTGTATAAGGGAAGTATGGGAAGAAACAGGCTTACAGGTGAAAGTCAGGCGGTTGCTGGGAGTTTACACTACGCCGCACCGGATAACTACTTATGTTGACTGAAATCGCTGGCAGGTGGTTGCATTTAGTTTCCTGGCCGAAGTAACCGGCGGCGAGCTTGGTATCAGTGATGAAACGACTGAGGCTAATTATTTCTCGGTTGCGGAGATGGAACAAATGGACGTAATGGAAGCACACCTGGAAAGAATAGAGGATGCACTGGCCCAGCCGGAAGGGGCTATTTTTAAATAACTCTAAAGATTTAGTGAAAAAATTGACGCTTGTTATTAAAGCAAATCAGGTGCAGTTGAAAAGGAGGGGATTAAATTGTCAGAAAATCCTTCGGCTAAAGAGAAAGAAGGCATCAAAACGAACACCCTGAACGTGCTGGGCAAACGGGTCGGTCTCGGCCCCTGGCTGGATATGAATACCTGGATAAGTGGGTCCAGGCGCTTCAGGACCCCCAGGTGAGCCTTTTAAGCGATGGAACCTTCCTGATGCCCACCCGCGAACATGAGGCTGAAACCTTCAAGCTGACCCGAAAAGAAGGTGGGGCAAATTTCGCAATTTTCGCTTTGCCGGAAGTAAAACTGATCGGGTTGTGCGGTGTTTTCAAGGTGAACCAACGCAACCAGACCGGCGAACTGGGTATCTCCATTTTCGATAAAGATTACTGGGGTAAAGGCTACGGCACGGAAGCGGTTAAATTGACAGCCGATTTTGGTTTCCGCTTTCTGAATCTGCACACTATCCAGTTAAATACCAGCGGGTTTAACGAACGGGCCATCCGGGCTTATACCAAAGCTGGTTTTAAAGAGATGGGCCGCTGGCGCGAAGCTCAACAGGTCGCCGGAAAACGTTATGACCACGTCTATATGGATTGCCTGGTGTCCGATTTTGAACCGCCCAAACCGGGCTGGTTTGAACTCGAAAGTTTAACACCAAAGAAAAAGTAGTCAGTAGCCAGTGATGAGGGGTCAGTAGATAATGATATAGTATTTTAAACTAATTAAAGAACTCGCTAAACTGGCGAGCTTTTAAATTTCGGTTCAGGAAACTTTAGTGGCTAATTCTTGGGCGGACGCGAACCATGCCCACCAGAGCCGTTGCTGCCGGTTTTATGGGGGCGAGCATTTTTGGCCTCATACTTCTGGGTGGCCTGGTTGTAGTTAGAACTGGCCTGGGGTAAATCCGGGGCCAGCGAATCTCCGGCCTCCTCGGTAGCGCCGGAAGTGTATATAGCCGGGTTGATGGTCAACTGGCTGGTAGCATCGTCCAGGGCCGCGCCGTTACCATTACTGCCACCACGTGGCCGGTATAGATAATCCGGGTCAGGGACTGGATAGGGCGGGTTTTCGCCGCCATCGGCATAGGGTTGCGGGTTAACCGTAACCGGAGGTAGATTCTGAGAAGGGACCGGGTTAGGGTCGTAGACGTTAATTACCGGCTCATAGTGATTGGGAGCAAGGTAGCCCGGTTCGCCAGCGGTGCTGGTTGCCAGGGCATTTGAGTCAGGTTGAGGTGTCGGACGCGGTGGCTGTGGCCTGGGTGCGCCCAGACCTCCGGCGGTAGCGGCCACGGTTTCGCGTTGGCGGCTCTTTTGGGGTGTACCGCAGAAGGGGCAACTGGCCCATTTGAGCTTAATTAACTGGCCGCAACTCTGGCAATCACGCCGAAGATGAGTGCGGCAATTAAAACAATAGCTGTAATCCGGCTGAGTTTTCACCCGGCAAGTTGGGCAGATTTCGCGTTCCTCCAAATCCTGGAGCATATATTCTTCCTGCAAGCTGCGCTCGTAAGTCTGAACCAGCGTTTCTTTGGGCCGAACCAGGATATAGAGCAGCACCCCCGGAATATTAAAGAAAAATACCAGTAAAGTGGCAAAGATTTGGGCCAGGAGGTCGCGAGTACGAGCCTGAATATCCCGGAAAGTCCAAAAACAAAGGGTCATCCAAAGCACTACCAGAAAGGCTATCAGGAAAGTAGCTACCACCTGTAAGATGCTTATCGCCGTGTTAAATACATTTTGAAGTTGGTTTATAAATTCCTGAGGCATCCCGCTCCATTCTAACAAGTATTTACAATAAGAGAGCTATATAAAGAGGCAGCCTTACACGCAACCTCTCCGGTCGCCAGGGTTCTTCCCAGGCGGTCACTCTCTCAAAAATACCCGGTAACACCAGTTAAGACCGCCGTATAGTATTACAAACGGAGGTATTTGTCCACTGCAACCACAAAAATAGTGGCCCCGCCGACCTGAACTTCTACCGGGTTTGGCATATAAATTTCCCCTCCCGGTTCGCTCATGGGCGGCATGGGATTCAGAAAATGGCTTCTAGTCTTACAGGTGGCCCTAATAACGTTTATAACTTCGTCTAACTGCTCATCTTGAACGCCGATCAGGAAGGTTGCATTTGATTCACGAAGAAACCCACCACTGGTATTAATGCGGGTCACGCCAAACCGTTTCTGTACTAGCTTATCGGTAAGAGCGCCCGCATCTTTTCCCTGTACTACTGTGATAACCATTTTCATAAATTATCCCTTATTTAGGATAGATTTTAACGCGCCGGTGCGGTTCCCGGCCACGGCTTTGGGACAACAGGTTGTAGCGCTCAGCCATCTGGTGCTGCAAGCGGCGGATAAAAGAGTTTTGCGGGGGAAGCTCGACAGCCTGACCACGCGACATTATCTGGTTGATAGCATCTTCGGTCTGGTAAATGGCTGACTTAACCGGGTCGGAATCCAGGTCCATCCCGGCCTCTACTAAATCTTCTTCTTCCGGCTCGGTGCTTGAAGGCACTTCTACGCCAAAGACCTGACCCATTATACCCTCTATTTGGGCGGCAGTGTTGCTCTTGAGAATATATATCGGAATACCCTCGGTTTCGGCCTGGCGGAGTGATAGCGGCTTCTGGCGATAATAATTCTTCAACGTCAAAACCAGGTCGGAGTCGCCAATATCGCGAACTATATCAGCCGGTAAGCCCATCTGCTTGACCACATTTTCCAGTCGGCCTTTATTCACCCCATGGGGATAAATCCGCAGCGGTTTTAATTTACCGGCGACCAACTTGCCCCTTTTCTCGCCGTCCCGGCCTGTGTTGCCGTTTGATGACTGCGAAATAGGCAGAATTACCGGCGCCTGGGCAGTCGCAGCACTAACCGTGGTCCTGACGACTGGTGCGAAGGATGCCCCGCCACCTCTTTCTAACGGTGTAATGGGTTGGGAACTGCGCCCGGCTTTGCGTCCACGCTCGAAACCGCCGGGCATAGTGGTGGCCCCGTGAACGCCGCTGCCATAACCCCGGCTGCGCCCACCGCTGCCGCTACCGGCGTAATTCTGGCCTGGGCTAAAACCAAAGGAAGCCATGCTCATATCGAAGGGAGCCTGACCGTTCTGGCCGGGACCGACCTCCGGGGCATTTTCTTCCTCGTATACTTCGATTTCGCCCTTTTCATTGCGGAAGCGAATCTGGGTAGTATAAGGCTGACCTCGCAAAATAGCATCTACCGTATCGGCCACGCTTGGGTGAACCGCCAGGCGGTCGCGCTCGCGGATTTCGACCATTACATCAAAGGTCGGTGGGGCTTTGCGTTCCAGGACCGACTTTTGTGTTCCCCGGCGGCGGGCTTCTTCGTCGCCAAGGGTGACGCTCTGGATACCGCCAATCAGGTCGGAAAGGGTCGGGTTGAGCATCAGATTCTCAAGTGACACACCGTGGGCGGTCCCAATCAATTGAACGCCGCGCTCGTTGATGGTGCGGGCAGCCTCGGCTTCCAGTTGCGTACCGATTTCGTCAATTACGATTA
>JAYSYV010000340.1:0-1990 GCA_043727245.1 Chloroflexota bacterium
TTTTTGATTATTTTCTCCTTTGCCTGACATAATTTCTCCTCTTTTGACAGTTTTGCTTTAGATTATTATATTCTCACTATCAATTTTTGATTTTATTTATATTTTTCTTTAATGTGCTGATAACAGTGGGATTAGTAACATTTTATTGAAACTAACCTCACCTTTTACTTTCCTACCTGAGTAGTAAACTTTGAAGCTCAGGCGGTTACACCATGCGGCTTCAGAACCACTTTAATGCAGCCATCCTGTTTGTCGCGGAAGGTGCGATAAGCGGCTGGCGCATCTTCCAGCCCTAAGCGGTGGGTAACGATAAAGGAAGGGTCAATCTCGTCTTTCTCAATCCGCGCCAGCAGAGGTTTGAGGTAGTTATGCATGTTCGTCTGGCCCATTTTAAAGGTCAAACCCTTACCAAAGGCTGCGCCCATCGGGAATTTATCCAGCAAACCGCCGTAAACGCCCGGTATCGAAACCGTTCCGCCCTTGCGGCAGGCCGTAATTGCCTCACGCAAAGCGGTTGGCCGGTCGGTTTCCAACTTCATCGCCAATTTCACCTTGTCATAGAGCGCGTCCGGGGTATGCCCCGAAGCTTCCATACCAACAGCATCAATACAGGCATCCGGGCCGCGTCCGCCAGTCATTGAGCGCAATTTTTCGACCACGTTTTCGCTATCCTGGTTGATAATTTCGGCCTTGCCCCTGGTGGCCGCCAACTGCAAGCGCTCCGGCACTTTGTCAATCGAGATAACCCGGCCCGCTCCCAGCATCCAGGCGCTCTGGATGGCGAATTGCCCGACCGGTCCGGCTCCCCAGATTGCCACGGTATCGCCTTCTGCGAATTGAGCATTTTCCGCCGCCATGTAGCCGGTTGGGAAAATATCGCTCAAGAAAAGCACCTGCTCGTCGGTCAGGTTGTCAGGCACTTTAATTGGTCCAACATCGGCGAAAGGTACTCTGGCATACTGGGCCTGACCCCCGGCGTAACCGCCCATCATATGGGAAAAGCCAAACAGGCCCGCCCCACTGTAACCGTAAAGCTTTTCCTGCATCCAGGCGTTCGGGTTAGAGTTATCGCAAGCCGACCACAGCCCTTTCTTGCAGAAAAAGCAGTTGCCGCAGGCAATCGTAAAAGGCACTACTACCCGGTCGCCCGATTTGAGGTTCTTAACCTCGCTGCCGACCTCGACTACTTCGCCCATGAACTCATGGCCCAGGATGTCACCTTTTTCAAGGCTGGGAATAAGCGCATCGTAAAGATGGATGTCCGAGCCGCAAATGGCCGTACTCGTAATTTTAACAATCGCATCGTGTGGGTTCAGAATTTTGGGGTCCGGGACAGTTTCAACTCGCACATCTTCTTTTCCATACCAGCAAAGCGCTCGCATAACTACTCTTTATTGGTTATCCCGGCCCGAAGGCTGGCCTTTGGTCGTCGGAAGTTCGCCCGCTTCCATCTTCTGCTTGAAGTGGCGCAGGTCTTCTTGAATTTGCTGGTTGGGTTCTTCGCCAAAGAGCTTGGCAAAAGCCGCCCCTATAACTCCCACCGGCGGTTCGTAATCCAGCTCAACCAGGACTTCAGTGCCGCGTTCCTCGCCCAGGTCGCTGAACTGGACGGTCCCGGCGTTCGGTACAGCCGCGCCTTCGACCGATTTCCAGGCAATTATCTCGTTCTCTATCTCGCGGAAGATTTCAGCGTCCCATTCGACCTTGATACCAGCCGGGCCTTTGGCGACCCAATGCGAATGTGTGTCGTCCTGGATGGTCACGGCTTCCAGGTGTTCCATAATTTGAGGAAGGTTCTCGAAATTTCGCCAGAAAGTATAAAGCTCGGCAATTGGCTTATTGATGGTCACAGACCGCTTAACCTTGATAGCCCGGTTGGCGTGAACCGTCGCGCTGGTATTGCCGCCCTGCCTGGCCGTGTTTATTTTGAACATGTCATAGACGGCGCAAGTTCCGCTCAAGCCGCGCTGAACCAGATAACCTCCGGCCA
>JAYSYV010000341.1:0-1987 GCA_043727245.1 Chloroflexota bacterium
TGAAAGAACAGGCATTGCCCTCCCCATCCACCGCACAGAAATAAACCGTGTCCGAACCGGCCACCGGCACACCCCACTGGCGGTCAAGTATCGCCTTGAGCGGGTCAATCAACTGGCGGCGCTCGCGGGCGTAACCTTTAGAAAGCAGCCCTGACAGTGGGATTTCAAAAAACTGCGGGTCGGAGACATACCAGGCCGTATCGGCAAAAGCGACTCGCATGGCCTCAATTAACAGATGCCAGCGCTCGATGCCCAGCGGGTCCAGGCCGGTTAAATCGAAGCCTTCCAGGACGTTCAGGGCCAGCAAAGCCGCCAGACCCTGCCCGTTCGGTGGACATTCCCAGACCCGGATGCCCCGGTAGAGCGTGCTGATAGGCTCTTCCCAGGTGGAAGTGTGACCGGCTAAGTCTTCGGCAGTCATAACGCCACCCGCTTCCTGGAGGGCTTGCACAATTTTTTGGGCGATTTCACCTTTATAAAAAGCTTCTTTGCCACCCTCGGCCACCAGCCGCATGGAACGGGCCAGGTCTTTATTGACAAAAATTTCGCCATCAGCCGGGCCAATCCCGTTGGGCAGTAATGCCGGACCGCCAAAGCCATTTTTTAACTTTTGCTGGCCGAACTCGCGCCAGAAATGAGCCGTAATTGGCGCTACCGGGAAGCCTTCTTCGGCCAGGTAAATCGCCGGGGCTAGAATTTCGGCCAGGGGCATAGTGCCGTGTTTCTCCAGGAAGTCGCACCAACCGGCTACCGTACCCGGCACTGTGGCGGTGTGGACGTGGTAAGGCGGCAAGCCATCCAGCCCTTGTTCTTTGAGCAAGTCAAGGGATAACTGGCGAGGGGCGCGACCCGAACCGTTCAGGGCGGTGATTTTGCCGGTTTTGGCCTCGTAAAACAGGGCGAAACAGTCGCCACCCAGACCGGTTGAATATGGCTCGGTGACACCCAGGGCTGCCGCAGTCGCTACGGCTGCATCGGCAGCGTTGCCGCCCTGCATCAGGATTGATAGACCGGCCTGGGTCGCCAGAGGTTGGCTGGAAGCGACCATCCCGCGCCGGGCTAATATGGGAGAGCGGTTAGATTTAAAAGATAGCATTTGCCTTTTTCCAATAGTTAATAGGTTAAATTAAACTATAACTCCAGCTTACCGGGTGTCCGTCACGGTAGGGCATAATGCCGTGAAACTGGCGCGTCTCATCGCCAAAAACCAGCGGCAAGAAATAAGGGTCGCCTTCCCAGAGCGGCAAATCATACTGTAACAAGCGGGCTAAAGGAACCCATTCCAGGGAACCTTCCGGGTTTGATGTAAAAGGCGTACCGCTCCAACGGTTTATTCGAAAGATAAAAACCAGCCAGTTCTCGCCATTCTTGCCAAAGCCGGGCCAGCTAATCGTACCTCGCAGCGACATTTCTATTATCTCGATACCGGCTTCCTCCTGTAACTCGCGCTTCAAACCGCTGGCGACATCTTCGTTCACTTCGAGCTTGCCGCCCAGCCCGTTGTACTTGCCCAGGTGTAAATCGTCTGGCCGAGCGTTGCGGTGAATCATCAAAACCGCCTGACCGTCTGGGGACATAATATAACCAAGCGTGCCTATAATCGGTGTATAAACCATAAATTTCCTTTTAAGCATGAAACGTTTTACGATAATGTCATTATAATCTTTATCTTACAAAAATTCTTAGTTTCTCTAACAAATAACTAACATAAAGCCTGTTGACAGAACAGCTATATGTTTTTACTATATGTATATGACATATAGCAAGAACATATAGCGAAGTCCTGACAGAGAAAGAGGTAGTACAACTTGCATCATGGATTTGGCGGTCCCCCCTGGAATGGAGGCGGCGGCAGACGCGGCGGCTGGTTTATGCAACCGCCTATGTGGGGCTTTTTACAGCCCTGTCTGCTACTCATACTCAAGGAAGGCCCCAAACACGGCTACAGCCTGATGGAAGAATTGAGCCGGCGGAAATTATTAGGCCA
>JAYSYV010000342.1:0-6222 GCA_043727245.1 Chloroflexota bacterium
GTAGCACTCTTGTTTTCGGTTGCCAACCGGATAACCTGCTCATACACATAAATATAATGCAGTTTTAGGGCTAAATTCCGGGCTATCTCACGACCGCCGCTGTCTTTCTCGGCGGTGATTATTACTGCCGTAAGGGTATTTGTCATCGCCATCCCCTCACTTTCTAGGCTACCTCAAATGCAACTCTTTATTTTATCGAGCCTATGAACTAACTAACCTTTACACCCTTCCTGGTTCTAATTGACCGGATATATTCAGGGCTTTTCAGAAAGTCAGGATTCCAGGCCTTGGATTGTCAGGGGAAACGAAGCCGGTAAAAATTAGTGTGTATGTGGGTATATAAAGGGACAATTATTATTTCACCAGGCCGGCAAGGTGATAGTTATATCTGGCTTACTGGCGCTTTGAACAAATTAACAGGAAAAAGGTTTACGAAACTGGCCGCTATTTACCTGGCGTTTACCCGCTTACACGGCTATTTCAACCTTTCAACATTAGACTAAGAGTATAAAGCCAGAAATATTTTCTGACCAAAAACAAGGAGATCTAATATGATGCACTGCAAGATAATGGTTCCGCTGGACGGTTCAATTTTGTCTGAAAAAGCGCTGCCTTATGTAATCAGGCTGGCTATATAACAGGTAAATTAAGGGGGGCATAGTACTTTTGGCTACTTCTTTGGTAATAGCTTTCCTATATTTGGTAATAGCTTTCCTATATAATGAACCTAAAGACATTTTTATAATAAATACCTTACGCATCCAGGTATAATTTCAGGCCTGACGGAAAGAAATTTCATTACTACCAATGGTTCATGTAGTTCCTACTTTGACTTCTAAAAAGCCACTTGTACTTTTCAGCCCGTTAGTTTAATACTAATTATTAGCTTAGAATAGCATCAGCCACAGAAATTTAGAATAGCAGCCTGACCTGACCTGACCAATCCAGCTCGTACCAGGGTTGTGGGTTGGTCAAGTACTCAAACACTTCTAGGGGGAGTAGAGGAACAGAGTGCAAACTAACCTGGGGTTAGTTTAGCATAGTTACCTGGCAAATTATCTCTAAAAGGAAACCATGGAAAAAGACCCAAATCGGCAAAAACCCAAAACCCAGCTTATCCTTGAACTGGATATTAGTCAGGCGATGGTAGTTGCTCTCCGGGAAGAAGCTAATAGAACGAAGGGCCAGCAGCACCTCACCGAGCAATGGCTGGCGGGCCAGGTGGTGCGTGTCCTGGGATTTTTCATGCGGGCTATCCCTACCCCCGATGAAAAGCTGCTGGGAGTACTGGCCGGGGTGGGAACCCAGGTGGGAGTACTTTTGGAGCGTCAAGCAGCCGTTCAGTACCAGAGGAAATAAATGGAGCTCGAAGATTTTTATAAAGCTATTATCGAAAACAGCTTTGACGGTATTCTCCTGACAAAGGAAGATGGCACTATTCTTTCAGCCAATGCAGCGATTTGCCAGCTTCTTGATTACACCCAGGAGGATATCCGCAGTTTAGGCCGGGCCGGAGTAGTAGATGTAACCGATCCTCGGCTGCCAGTCTTACTGGCCGAACGCCGCCGGACTGGGGCAGTCCAGGGTAAGCTAGATTTGCTTCACCGAAATGGCACAAAAATCCCCTGCGAAATTTCCTCACGCCTTTTCAAGGCTAAGGACGGGGAAAACTTTACCAGCATGACTGTCCGGGATATGCGCCAGCATTTGATTGCTGAACGCGCTCTAAAAGAAAGTGAAGAACGGTTCTCGCGCTCATTCCATAAGGCTCCAATACCTATTGCGCACACTATCCTCGAAACAGGTCGTATCCTGGATGCCAATGAAAAATTCCTGCACCTGACCGGGTTCAGCCGGGAAGAGGTTATTGGCCGGACTTTTCAGGAGCTATTCCACTTAGACCTGCTACACCACCAGGAAATGATGCTGCAGCTTCGCCAGACCGGCTTCATTCATAACTTTGAAGCGCCTATATACCTTAAAGATGGCGAGATACGTTATATAGTAATCTCTTCTGAAATTATTAATTTGAACGGCCAGGACACTCTTTTAAGCAGCCTTTTTGATATAACTGCCGTTAAAAAAGCCAGTACCCAAATAAAAGACCTCAGTGAACACCGTTACCGCGCCCTGGCGGACTCAATGCCTTTAATTGTCTGGACCGCTCAACCGGATGGCGCTCTTGATTACTATAATAAATCCTGGTTTGATTATACGGGTATGACCCTGGAACAGACGCAGGGCTGGGGTTGGCAGCCGGTATTACACCCCGATGACCTTGAGCTATGCCTTAACCGCTGGTCAGAGGCCGTCACAACCGGTAAACCTTATGAAGTCGAATACCGGTTCCGCCGGGCCAGCGATGAAAGTTACCGCTGGCATTTAGGGCGGGCGCTACCGGTGCGTGAACCAAACGGTCAGATCAGCATGTGGATTGGCACCTGCACGGATATTGATGATCAAAGGAAAGCCAATGAGGACTTACAGCATTCGAAGAACGAACTGGAGCACCGGGTTATAGAACGGACAGCCGAATTAGTGAGCGCCAATAAAGAGTTGGAAGGTAAAATACAGGAGCGCAAAAAAGTTGAAAAAACCCTGCGGGAAAGCCGGGAGTTATATAGCACTTTAGCCCGCAACTTGCCCGATACCGCCATTTTTCTGTTTGACCTCGACTATCGCTTCACTCTGGCGGAAGGTAGCCCTATGAAAAAGGCCGGATACACTTCGGCCCGGCTGGAGGGGACCACAGTTAAAGAAAGCCTTCCCCCGGAACAGTATGCCGAATTAAATCCACATTATGAGGCCGCCCTGGCTGGGGAAACGCACAACTTTGAAATAAAGCGCCGTGGCCTTACCTACATGATCCATACCCTACCCATAAAAAACGAAGCGGATGAGATTACCGGAGGGATGATCGTTACCCAGGATATAACCGAACGCAAAAACTCCGAGGCTGCCCTCCTGAAAAGCGAGCAAACTTACCGCACCCTGGCTCGCAATTTCCCCAATGGTTCGGTGCTTATGTTTGATCAGGATTTTCGCTATATTCTGGCGGATGGAACCGGACTTAGTGAAGTGGGGCTAAGCCGGGAAATGTTAGAAGGGAATTTGATGTGGGAAGCCCTTCCTGAAGACCACTGGCATAATGAGGAACCCTATTTCCGGGCCGCTCTGGCAGGCGAGGCTAACCACCACGAGGTTCGTTTTAGAAACAGTATGTATATGGTCCATACCCTTCCGATCAAAAATGAACAGGGTGAGATTTACGGCGGTATGATAATGACCCAGAATATAGAGGAGTTGAAGCAGGCCGAACAGGCTCTGGTAGCGGCTAAAGAAGCGGCCGAAGCAGCCGCCCAGGCCAAGTCGGAGTTCCTGGCTAACATGAGCCACGAAATAAGGACCCCGCTCAATGGGGTGATCGGTATGACCGGGTTACTGTTGGATACCAATCTTACCCCCCAACAACAAAACTATGCCGATACAATTCGTTACTCCGGTCAGAGCTTGTTAGCTGTTATCAATGATATTCTTGATTTCTCTAAAATAGAAGCCGGTAAACTTGATTTCGAAGTTCTCGATTTCACTCTTGAAACGGTGCTTCAGGGTGTCGCCAACCAGTTTGCCGCCCTGGCTCAATCGAAGGGACTAGAACTAGCCAGCCAAATCGAACAAGAAGTTCCGCTAAATCTCATAGGCGACCCATTCCGACTGGCTCAAATTCTTAACAATCTAACCAGTAATGCTATCAAGTTTACCCAAAAGGGTGAAGTAGTAATTCATGCCCGGCTGGTAGATGAAGATGGAGTCACCTGCCTGATTCGCTTCGAGGTAACTGATAGCGGAATAGGGCTAACAGGGGAGCAGCAAGTCCGCCTTTTCCAGTCGTTTTCCCAGGCTGATGCCTCCACCACTCGCAAATATGGTGGTACTGGGCTGGGGCTGGCGATTTGTAGTAACCTTGCTACCCTCATGGGCGGCGAGATTGGTGTAGAAAGCGAGCCTGGTCAAGGTAGCACATTCTGGTTTACCGCTCGTCTGGACAAACAAGGTCCTTCAGAAATGCCGACACTTAATTTTCAGACAGCGCCTAATTCCTATGCGAAACTGAGTGGGTTGCACGTCTTGATTGTGGACGATAACGCGGCCGTCCGAACCATCCTGCACGATCAGCTCGAATTCTGGAAAATGAGAAGTGAGATCCAGGCAAGTAGCGCTGTTGCTCTGGAAATATTACAGGAGTCAGTCGGGAAAGGTGACCCCTACGACCTGGTAATCCTGGACCATTTCATGCCAGAAATGAACGGGCTGGAGCTGGCCCAGGCGATTAAAAATGATCCTGTGCTTGCCAACATTCCCTTAATCCTGCTTACCTCGCTTGACCAGCATTTCTCTAAAGAAGAGTTAATAGCGGCCGGACTGGCCGCCAGTCTGGCAAAGCCAGTCGGTCAATCGGCCCTTTTCGACTGCCTGGTGAATGTCATGGCGGAAGGTGCTTTCAAACGAACCGGCTCCCGTTCCCACAGCCGGGCGGGTAGTAACCCTACTTCTATTAGCCAGGACAGCGGAAACGTAAACGGGATAAATGGTGTTGAGCTTCGGAGGCGTAAAGTTTACACAACTGAGCTTAATCTTTCGCGGGTGCTTAACGTTCCGGTGAGAGATTTACAACCAGGCCAGGGTCAGGCCAGCAGTGCACCTGTCCGCATACTGGTTGTAGAAGATAATATAGTGAACCAGAAGGTGGCTGAAGGCTATCTTTTAACGCGAGGTTACCGGGTGGATGTCGTAGCTAATGGGTTGGAAGCACTGGTCGCCCTTGAAAACATTGCCTATACAGCGGTTCTGATGGATTGCCAGATGCCTGAAATGGATGGTTATACCGCTACCAGGGAGATTCGTAAACGGGAGGGCCAGGACCGCCATACGCCCATTATCGCAATGACCGCCAACGCCTTGCGGGGCGAACAGGAGAAATGTCTGGCGGCAGGAATGGACGATTACGTCACAAAACCGGTAGATCCAGAACAACTTTATCGGGTTGTAGCTCAATGGATTACCCAAACTCCCACCCATGAGGCCCACTCACCTGCAGCTGTAAGCCCTATCGTAATTAACGATGGGGTTGATGATTTTGCCAATGATTTCTCTGATACGAACCGAGTTGTGCTGGATCAGGGAGTCCTGGTAAATTTAAGAAAACTACAACAGGTGTCGGGTTCAACGCATGACTTACTCACCATGCTGGTAGGGCATTTCGTTCAAGATACGCCCTCAAAATTGGCAAAGCTAAAAGAGGCGGTAAGCCAGGACCGGGCAGTTGATCTTGAAATGTCTGCTCATTCTTTGAAGGGGAGCTGTGGTAACCTGGGAGTTGTGCGAATGGCCCAGCTATGTGCAGAACTGGAGATGGTAAGCCAAACGGGTGAACTGGGAGCTGCCGCAAGGTTAATTGAGCAGCTTGAGGCGGAGTTTGGGCTGGCAAAGGTTGCCCTTCACACCGAAATTAGTCAGGGGTGATCGGAGAGTAAAAGACGATTTTAACCGTAATTTGCTTTCCGGTTTTCCTTTGACTCTTTTATTCTACTTGAGGGTCCTATGAGGGTCTAGTTATGCTTGATCAGGTATACGATGTAGCTCTACCTCCTGAATTTTATCGAAACCAGCCAGGCAATCGCAAACCCCTAATCCAGATAAAACACCTGATTTTTTTTATCTTAAACTTCGTTGAAAGGTCAGTGCTTTGATGAAATTAGATCGGACCTTCCTGAAAGGATTTCTTTTTCCAATTCTTGTTATATAGATCATCAGAAAATAAATCAGAAAGTTTGACCGAAGATTAAGCCGCCCACTGATCCAGAACAGTGCCTGCCAGAGCCTGAACTACACTTGGATTAGCGACTAACTTGGCTAAAGCGATTTCTACACTCGCTATCAAATCTTCAAACTTCTCGAAATAGCGGTTATGGGCCACTTTACGTTTAATCCTACGCCATAAATGTTCGATAGGATTGTAATCCGGTGAATAAGTCGGTAGTTGGTAGACGCTCAACCGCTCGGCGTGGGCCAAAATGAACCCTTTGGTAGCCCGTGCGGTGTGGTAACGTGCCCCGTCCTGCACCACCATTACCTTCTGGGTGCTGGGGGTTTGTTCTAAAAGGCTCTTTAGAAATTCACAATAACTCGCAGCATTAAATCGCTCGGTGTGACCGGAGTAAA
>JAYSYV010000343.1:0-1987 GCA_043727245.1 Chloroflexota bacterium
ACTTCAATTGAGCATAAATTATTCCAGCAACACTCCAACTGGCCTTATTCCCAGAATTAATCTTAAATAATAATCTTTACTTAATTCTAAATTAACCGAATTACTTATCAGATTTTTTCCCGGTAATCAGCCGCGCTCCCCGGTCGTAGGTGAAATAATTATACGCCCAGTTTAGCAGGACTACTAGCCGGTTGCGGAAACCTACTAGCGACATCAAATGAACAAAAAGCCAGCTTATCCAGGCCGGAAACCCGGTCATGCGAATACCAAAAGCGTCAAAAACCGCGTTACGCCGCCCAATAGTTGCCATATTACCCTTATCGAAATACTTAAAAGCGGTAAGGGGCCGATTGTGCTGCAAAGCCAGGACGTTAGCGCCAGCAAGCTTACCCATCTGGATAGCAACCGGTGCGACCATCGGGTAAGCTTGCTTGTCCTTAAATCCTTCCAGGTAAGCCATATCACCGATAACAAAGACTTCGGGGTGTTCTGCCATTTGTAAGGTCGGATTAACCGGGACACGAGCCTGTTTACCCAACTTGACTCCAAGGCTGTCGGCTAATTCCGCCGACCGCACCCCAGCCGCCCAGACGATAGTATTGGCTTCAGTCTCGCTACCATCCTTAAGCCGTATTTGTCCATCTTCGACCGTATCCACCGCTACGCCTAAACGCACCTCAACTCCCATTTTCTCCAGGGTCCGCAAAGCTTTCTTCTGCAACGACTCGCGGAAGCTGCCGAGAATTTTCGGCAAGGCTTCTATAAGAATGACCCTGGCCTTAAAGACATCCAGTGAGGGATAATCTTTGCGAAGGACGTGCCGGATAAGTTCGGATATAGCGCCCGAAAGTTCAACCCCGGTTGGGCCACCCCCGATAACTACAAAGGTCATCAATTTGGCCTGTTTAACCGGGTCGTGTTCTCGTACCGCCAATTCAAAGGACTCTAACAGGCGGTTGCAAAGCCTACTGGCATCATCCAGGTCTTTAAGTCCCAGGGTTTCTTTAGCCAGGGCTTTGTTGCCAAAGTAACTGTTAGCGCTACCCGCTGACATAATCAGATAGTCGTAATCAATAGCTTCGTCCTGGGTAAGTATTTTTTTGCCGGCCAGGTCAATTCCTGTAACCTCACTCATCTGAAAATTCACATTGCCGTAACGCCGTAAAAGGCCGCGTACCGGGTAAGCTATCGATTGAGGTTCCAGACCCGCGGTAGCCACTTGGTAAAGCAAAGGCCAGAAACCATGATAATTGTTACGGTCTATAACCAGCACATCCATGTCGGTCTGGGCTAGCCTGGAAGCGGCATGTGTACCACCGAACCCGGCTCCGATAATAACTACTTTAGGCCTCCGGTCCGGATGATTCATAGCTGTTGGCTGCTCATGACTAGAAGTTCCATTCTGTGAAACACTATTTCCATTATCATTTAGAATGACCGTATCCTTTTTTTGTTCGCTCATATAACAACTTCTTTCTTCCTCATTTTACAAGCCTTACAGATCATTTAACCCTTGAGTTAAAACTTTACTGTTTCATTTTATCCTAGCTATTTCCAATAACCACTACAAAAAGTTATAGCAAAAACTATATTAGCCGGAAAAGTTTACTAAAACTCTCCTAGTAAATTCAACCAGAAAGCGTGCCAGCCCTAAGTTAATGATAGCAGATTGTGAAAATATTTACAATATGTTTACCTGGAGTTTTATAGAATTCACAAAAATTCCTAGATTTTGTATCCGGGTAAAGGATTGATCAATAGCAAAAACCGAAATTATTGAACCAATTTTGCAACATTTTTGAGGTTGGAATTGGTTCAATACCGGTGAAATATGCTGTATATAGTGAAAATTTAAAAGATTGGGTAAAATGGAAAAGGGAGAGTAGGAGGAAGGGAAATTGATATAAAAAGAAAAAAGCCGCAGCGGCCTATCTTCGCGAGCCTCTGCAGGCTAACTATTGTCAGCGCTATAACGTTTCACTGCCAG
>JAYSYV010000344.1:0-1985 GCA_043727245.1 Chloroflexota bacterium
AGATAGCGATGGTGACCGCATCCATCCTGGTAGGCTCCATCCTAAAGACCACACCCAGCTCTTTCATTCTCTCGTACTCTTTTTCTACATCTTCCACCGTGAAGGCCGTCGCAGGGATACCCTGCTTAAAAATGGCCTCTTTGAAGCTTTTAGCAGCCGGGTTGTCGCTCGGTTCAAGTAGTAACTCGACACCATCCGGCTCAGCGGGCGAGACAACTGTCAGCCATTTGAACTCGCCAACCGGAATGTCCGTTGTGTAAACCGAATGTAGCGCGATAATTAGCCTCATCATAGCACAAAAAGTCTAAAGTGTCGCGTTTTTACAATACTTTTTGAGACTCCTATGGTAAAGTAAAGGGGTGAAAATCGCTATGCCTTACAACCCACCTGACACAAAACCCATCTTTATTGGAAATAAAAGGAGCCACCATGACCAGACACGCCGAAAGCGCGTATGAGATTAAAAAATGGGACGAAAAAACCTATGACGAAGGGGAAGAAGGCAAGCACCTGACCCAGTGTAATGTTACCCAGGTCTATCACGGGGACATCGAGGGTGAATCCCTCTCAACCTTCCTGATGGCTCCCGCCGGGGAAGCCTCGGCCACCTATGTCGGGCTGGAACGGATAACCGGCACGCTTGAAGGCCGGTCCGGCAGCTTTATTATCCAGTTCCAGGGAAGCTTTGCCGGGGGCTTACCCAGTTTCAGCGGCATCATCGTGGCGAACTCCGGCACAGGCGAATTGCGCGGTTTGAAGGGTGCAGCAAGCATGGAAGCTAAAGATGGCAAACCTACCGTTAGCCTACAATACGATTTCGAGTAATGATTAAAAGATAATTTTACGAGATAAGAGCTTTAGTGGAAGGAATAATTATGACCACACATGCAATAAGCACTTTTAAAGTAGCCAGTTGGGACGAAAAGACTTACGAAGAAATGGCTGAAGGAAAGAAACTGAACCGTTCCAGCGTAACCTACACCTACGAGGGAGATATTGTTGGCGAAAGCCTGGGAGAAACCCTGATGTTTTATCCCAGCGAAAAAACCGCCAGCTTTGTAGGTATAGAACGGATAACCGGCACTATCGGCGGGCGCACCGGCAGCTTTGTACTCCAGAGCAGCGGAACTTACGATGGCACGACTGCCCGGAACAACTGCACTATCTTACCGGATTCCGGCACTGGCGAATTGCGCGGCATACGCGGTGAAGCGAAAATGGAAGCCGGGCATGGGCCGGGAGGCACTCTCACGCTCGATTATGACTTCGAGTAGACCTTTTAATTTATAATTAAAAAGGCTCTAGCTTTTCTCTTTTAAGAGTGCTAGAGCCTTTTACTTTTAAGGGTTTGATTTACTGCAAGAAATCACGCAGTTGCTTGCCGACACGTGGGTGGCGCAGTTTTCGCAAGACTTTAGCCTCAATCTGGCGGATACGTTCGCGAGTGACACCAAGCTGCTGCCCGACTTCTTCCAGAGTGCGGGGTTGTCCACCACCGCCTTCGTCCAGGCCAAAGCGCAGCTCAATAATTTTGCGTTCGCGTTCGGGTAGCTGGGTCAGAGCTTTCTGGACCGCCGCCCGCATCGAAATTTCAGCGGCTTGCTGGTCTGGGTCAACTCCCTGGACATCTTCCACCAGGTCGCCCAGTGACGAATCCCCTTCTTCGCCCATCGGCTGGTCCAGCGAAACCGGGGCGTTGCCCATGGTCATAAGCTGAGTCACTTTTTCCAACGGCATAAGCAGGTGGTCAGCCAGTTCTTGCATAGTTGGCTCTCGGCCAAACTGACTCGCCAGGTCGCGGGAAGCCCGGCGAACCCGCCCAAGGGTTTCATTGATGTGGACCGGCAGGCGAATCAGGCGGCTTTTATCAGCGATAGCCCGCGAAATAGCCTGGCGAATCCACCATGTGGCATAAGTCGAAAGCTTAAAGCCGGTGTTGTGGTTATATTTATCCACCGCTCGGATTAAGCCGAGATTGCCTTCCT
>JAYSYV010000345.1:0-6218 GCA_043727245.1 Chloroflexota bacterium
CTGTCAAAGTGGCTGGTATGCACTGACACAAATAGCACTGGCGAGGTCAGGGCCGGTAAATTCTCACGGCCAATTACTTCGGTTTTAACAAACAGACCAAACAATCCCATGACAGGAATTTGCAGCAGTTGCCGGAATATTCTGACCGGGAAAGAAAGCGGCCAGTGTATTAATTCGGGCCGTTTGGCGGCTGGTTTATTTCCCCCGGTGGCGTTACCTTCAATCATAGCCTGTAGCTGGCCGATGGTAAGCTGAGGGCCAATCTGGGCCTCGTCCAGGTAGACCGCGTAGTTTTCTTCAATAGCCCCCAGCAGTTCTACCAGGCTTAGCGAATCCAGGCCCGCCTCGTCGGCCAGGGTTGAGTCCGGGCTGAGATTAGCCGGGTTCATCTCGCCAATTTCGGCAATTAAAGCCAGCAAATCGGCAGTCTGATTCCTGGCCGGAACCGGCCCAACTAGGGGTGTGGAAAAAGTCTCGGCCTGTTTTTGTCCCAACGCCTGTTCCTTAATAAGGCGGGCTACCTCTACCTTCTTGACCTTCAGGGTGTGGGTGAGCGGGAATTCTTCTCCGGCCCAGCGGGTAAAGTTGCGGATGCGCTGGTGGGCGGCCAGTTTTAAGTTGGACTGCTGCACCAGGGGAGCCAGTTCTTTTTCGCTTAACTCGCTTAACAGGACGGCGTGGACCTGGGGTTCCTGAACCCTGGGGTCGGCCATAACCACGGCGTTTTTAATGCCCGGTAATAATTTAAGAACCTTTTCCACGTCTTCCGGGTAGATATTCTGGCCGTTTGCCAGGACAATCATGTCTTTCTTCCGGCCTCGCAGGTACAGGTAGCCTTTCTGGTCTATAACTCCCAGGTCGCCGGTCTTAAACCAGCCTTCTTCGTCAAAGGCCGCCACCGTAGCCTTATCATTGTGCCAATAACCCCCGGTTATGTTTGGGCCTTTGACCAGGATTTCGCCTTCGGGGTCCAGCTTGATTTCCACGCCGGAAAGGGGCTGACCGACCGACTCCCCGTTGCGTTTGTTAAAATGCTGGCCCGTCAGGATAGGCGAACACTCGGTCAGGCCGTAGCCCTGCAAGACCGGGATGCCCATGAGTTCCCATTTGCGGATTAATTCAGGATTGAGGTACGCGCCGCCGACCACAAAGAATTTTAGATGGCCGCCCAGCCGTTTATGGACCGGACTAAAGAGCAAGGGCCGCAACCGATTGGGCAAGAACCTCGCAATTCTTTGCAACACCTTCCAGGAGCGTTCTTTACCCTGCTTTTTAACTTCGCGCTCGATACTGTTCATAAAAAGTTCGAGGACTTGCGGGACCATTAAAATAGTGGTGATACTTTGTTCCTGCATGGCCTGGAACAGGGTGTTTGGTTGAATACTGGCCGGGTAGAAGATGCTGGCCCCCTGCTTGAGCGGTTGAAGCAGCCCTAAAGTCTGCTCGAACATATGCGAAAGCGGCAGTATAGAAAGCAATCTATAATTTTTGACCACAGGGACCATGTGATTGACCGATTCAACATTGGACAAAATATTGCGGTGGGTCAGGATTACCCCTTTAGGGTCGCCGGTAGTGCCGGAGGTAAACATGATTTCGGCTATATCATCGGCGGCCAGGGTCGGAGAGACCGGGGCGGTCTGGCCCACTTCGATAGTTTCTAAAACCTTAATGTCGAAAGTTTTAACCGGCTCGTTCCAGCCGTCCAGGTTTTGCCCGGTGACAAAGGCCAAAACCGGCTCGGTCTGGCAGACGATGTTATGAATAAAGTCTTTGCTTATTTGCATATCGAGCGGAACCAGGATAGCGCCCAGGTGTAAAGCCCCAAAATATGCCGCCACCCAGAAGGGACTGCTGGGAGCCAACAGGATAATACGGTCGCCTTTTTTAACTCCTTGCTGCTCCAGCCAGCAGGTGGTAGCCAGGGTTTGGTTTAGCAAATCTTGATAGGTCCAGGTCTGGGTCCGGTAGCCATTTTTGTAAAGTAGGGCCGGTCGTGGGCCGAATTGGTGGGCTATATCCTTTAAAAATGCACTCAAATTGTCCATTGAGAAGATTTCCCTCTTAAAAACATTTTCTTAATTTATTTATTTTGACATTAATTCGGTAACGATATGGCGCATGCGGCTGCCGATAGTTAAAATACAGCCAAGCCCGATTATAACCAGGCTAGCGAATATAACTTTGCCCTGTGAGCCAAAACCCAGTTCAATCGCGGCTAACAGGCAGGTCAGGGCCATTAGATAGATGCGTAGGGTTTTAGACATCGGGCCGGAGAAATCCTGGGCCGCTCCACTGGCCCCACCCAAAAGCCGGATGTAGGCGGTCAGTACCGCCAGTACAGCCACACCCCAACCGAGATCTCTACCCCAATCCAGCCACTGGACCGCGTAACCGGCGCAAAAGAATATAATTACATCCGAGAACCGGTCCGGCACATCGTTATAAATCGGGCCAGCCTTTGATTGACGACCGCCTTCAATGGCGACCATGCCATCGAGCATGTTGCATAGCCCTCGCAGCAGGATGCAGCCGCCCGCCAGAATTAACAGAACTATGCCCACTCCTGCACTAACTTTGGTGCTGAGAATAATAAACAAACCGGCCAGGGCCGCACATATCAGGCTCATTATTGAAATATGGTTGGGCTGTGCGCCCCTACGAGTCAGCCAGCTTGCCATAGCTCCGGCCCACCGGGCTTGCCGGATTGCCAATGGTCGGCGCGTCGTATTTTCTTGATTCATTAATTGATTGCTTCCTTTTTGATAAATTTGTTATTTATTCCGCTGCCGAAATTTAATGCACTAAATCACCGGGCCTGAAATGGCCGGGAACCAGCCCCGATTTTATTAATAACGTTACTTTCCCAGAAATAATTATTCCCACCTAAGAATGAACCTACCCTTATTAAACCACGTTAAGGCTAAAGTTGCCTTGCAACTGGCTGGCGATTGACTGGCAATTCAGCCAGTTTGAAGGGCTTGATCTATTCCTTCAGTAATTACGCTGGCAGTCGCGGCGGACATTCCTACTTCCAGCCTTCCCACATATGATGAAGCACCTATCCAAAAAGGCTGTGGGATTTCCCTTACTTACCTCTCTAAATTGTCGTAAGAAGCAACTTGAATATCTGGGGTATAATTAACCTGCATACTAAAATTATGAGTGAAAAGGATCTTTTATGACAACTATAAAGTGGGGTATTATTGGCTGTGGGGATGTCTGCGAAGTTAAAAGCGGGCCGGGCTTTCAAAAAGCCGCTAATTCCGAACTAGTAGCGGTTATGCGCCGCGACTCCGGTCTGGCCGAAAATTTCGCCCGGCGGCATAACGTGCCGAAATGGTATTCGGAGGCTCAGGCTCTTATTTCAGATCCGGAGGTGGACGCAATTTATATCGCGACCCCACCGGCAAATCACCTTGAATATACAAGGCTGGCGGCCCAGGCCGGTAAGCCGGTTTATGTCGAAAAACCAATGGCCCGCACCTACGCTGAATGTCTGACCATGATCGAAATCTGCCGGGAGGCCGGAGTGCCTTTATTTGTGGCCTATTATCGCCGGGCTATGCCCCGCTTCTTAAAGATAAAGGAACTTCTGGAAGCGGGTAGCATCGGTGAGGTCAGGTTGGCTACCCTGGAACTTTACCGGCCACCGCTGGATAACAGCCAGGCGTTGCCCTGGCGCGTACAGCCGGAAATCGCCGGAGGTGGGTTATTTGTAGATGTAGGCAGCCACGCCCTTGATTTACTGGATTACTTCTTTGGGCCGGTCCAGAAGGTGACAGGCTTTGCCGCTAACCAGGGCGGTTTTTACCGGGTCGAAGATATAGTAACGGCGACCTTTGTTCACGAAAGCGGGGTGCAGGTTATGGGAGCCTGGTGTTTTACCAGCTTTAAGAGCCATGACCGAGTTGAGATTATAGGTAGCAAAGGCAAATTAAGTTTCTCTATATTCACCGAGGAGCCGATAATTCTAACCACGTCCGAAAGCGTTCAAGAAATCCCCTTTAATTATCCGCTCCACGTCCAACAGCCCCTGATTCAGCTTATAGTTGATGAATTAAATAGTCAGGGCCACAGCCCCAGTACCGGCGATTCGGGGGCGCGTACCAACAAAGTTATGGATGAAATTTTGGAGAGTTATTATTAAAGTTTAAGAACCCCGCATAATCACGGGGTTCTTAGACCGTTTTGGCAATCCCTTCAGTGAGCCTAGATGGTAGCCGGTTCGCGCTCGGATGAGGTTGTGGGTTCGGGATTGCTTATTTCCGGGGTGTCATCCTCGACTTCTCCCAGGCCAAGCCGCCTGTATATAGCCAGCAAAGGCGCGGGAGCCCACCAGTTGTACTTGCCTAACAACCGCATGGTGGCCGGAACTAGCAGCATTCTTACCAGGGTGGCATCCACCGCCACCGCCAGGGCCAGCCCCAAACCGATTTGCTTGATAAACAAAACCTGGCCGGTCATGAAGCTGCCAATAACCACGACCAGCAGCAGAGCCGCACTGGTAATTATTCGACCGGTATGCTGGACCCCTGCCGCCACCGATAGGGTCGTGTTTTTGTTGCGGTTGTAGTTTTCCTTAATGCGTGAGAGTAAAAATACTTCGTAGTCCATTGAAAGGCCGAAAGCTATGGCAAAAATCAGAATCGGTTGCGAGGCATCCACTCCGCCGTTGGAGGTAAAGTTGAGCAAATTCGATAGGTTGCCATCCTGAAAGACCCAGACCATTGCCCCAAAACTTACCGAAAGCGACAGTATATTAAGTAACACGGCCTTGATTGGTACAATTATGCTGCCTAGCATCAGGAACAGCAGTACAAAGATAACCATTATAATAATCCCAAAGGCCAGCGGAATGTTGTTGCCCAGACTTTGCAGTAAATCCACGGCCTGAGCAGTTGTCCCGCCTACAGTGGGGGTTAGCCCAGCCGGGACCGCCAGATTTCGCAAGCTTCGTACAAGCTCCTGGCTAGCGGTAGACTGTGGATCCCCATCGTATAGGACTGTCACCAGGCTCAGGTTAGGTTTTGAGAAATTAGCCGCAATGGCGTTTGCCTGGGGCGTTCCGGCATAGAATTGAAGATAGTCGGCCTTTTGCAGTTCTTTGCCGGTAAGTTGCGGGTCCAGGTTAACCAGGCTATCTACTCGGCGCACTCCCGGCAAAGCCTTAATCTGGCGGGTGTAGTCGTAAAAGGCGGCCAGGCTCGTGCCGTTCGTAGCGGCATCTTTGGTTTGCACCAGTATTTGAATTGGGCTGGTTTCGTTGGCCGGGAAATGCGTGTCCAACACTTCCAGAACTACCCGGCTTTCCGCGCTTACCGGCAGACTGCGAGCGTCAGTCGGCACGAAATTGACCCGTAAGAAGGGCAATCCCATCCATATCAGTACCACCAGCGTTACGATTAATACGCTTACCGGGTGGCGCATTACAAACTGGCTGTTGCGATACCAGAAACCGGGTTTGTTGCTGGCAACTGCCACGGTATTTTGAACTGACCGTCGTCGCCGAAATAGCGACCAGACCGACAGCGAATTGACCCTATTACCGGCCAGGGCCAGGATGGCCGGTAATAGGGTCAAGGCCGAAAGCATCGCAACAAGTACCGCCGCCGAGCCGCCCATGCCCATACTTTTGAGGAACATCTGGGGGAACACCAGCAGGCTCAACAGGCTAATGACCACCGTTAAACCGCTAAACATCACGGTGCGGCCCGCCGTTTGCATCGTTTTTACCAGGGCCGCCTGCACATCGCCGTTGTGTTTGGGTAATTCCTCCCGGAACCGGCTCACCATAAACAGGCTGTAGTCAATCGCCAGACCCAGGCCCAGGATAGTGATGATGTTAATCGCGAAAATCGAGATGTCGGTAAAATTGGCAATAATTCGCAAAATCAGGAACGACCCCAGGATTGCCACGACCCCGATTACCAGGGGTAGGGAAGCGGCTACCAGGCTGCCGAAAATAAGAATGAGTAGTATAGCCAGTATAGGAAAGCTGGCGGTTTCCGCCGTTTCCAGGTCTTTGCTGACCTGTTCATTCATCTCCTGGTAGACGGCAGGTAAACCGCTCAAACGGACTTCCAGGCTGTCACTGGTTAAAAGAGGACGCAATACTTTGATGTTTTTGGCCTGGACTTCCTCGTCCCCGGTCATACCAACTACCGCATAGGTGCTATGTTTGTCATTGGAAACGAGCTGGGCCGACCGGGTAGGGT
>JAYSYV010000346.1:0-1984 GCA_043727245.1 Chloroflexota bacterium
CGGGCTAACGGCCTGGGTGAACTGAGCTACCAGCCTGCCCTGCAACAGGCCGCTGACTGGATGGCACAGGATATGGGCGATAAAAACTATTTCTCCCACACCGATAGTATGGGCCGCGACCCTTTCAGCAGGATGGCCGGATTCAGCTATAAAGGCGGCTGGATAGGCGAGAATATTGCGGCGGGCAAAGCAGCTGCCGGTGAGGTAGTCAACCAGTTCAAAGGTTCGGCTTATCACAATGCCAACTTACTTAAACCTGAATATAAGAAGATTGGTATCTCTCGTTACTACCGGCCCGGCAGCAATTATGGCTGGTATTGGACGGTTGATTTCGGGGACAATTAAACCTTAATACATAACAAAAAGACCGGCACAACTTTACCGGTCTTTTTAATTTATGACTTTATAAAGCTATTTTTACAGGTCCAGAGCCATCCCGTCACTGGCGGCGGTAATTATCAATTCTTTGTGGCCCAGGGCTTCGGCCCGCCAGCAAGCTGCCTGGAGAATAGTATCAATGGCTTGGTCATCGTGGGCCGGGTCGTGATGAAACAAAATCAGGTGTTTAACTCCGGCCTTGATGGCGGTATCGACTGCCACTTCCCCGGAGTTATGGCCCCAGCCGACTTTCTGGGCCAGTTCCGGCAGCGAATACTGCGCGTCATGTATCAGCACATCGGCTCCCCAGGCCAGTTCGACCAGTTTGGGGTCAATCACATCATCTCCTAACAAGGTATGCGGCTTCAAGTCGGGCAAGTTGCGCGGTTCGTGGTCTGTGGCGTAGACCAGGGTTTTCCCGCCCAATTCCAGCCGGTAGGCCGTACTGGGCAGAGGATGATTGAGCCGCCGCCCGGTAAGCTTGGCCCCATCCAGGACTGCCCCGTTGAATTGAAGCGAGTAGAAGTTTAGCTCCGAAGGCAACGAGTCCAGGCTGACCGGAAAATATATTTTCTCCATTTGACCGGCCAGGATACTGGCTAAAGTCTGCGAACAATTGCTCCAACCCAGGATATTAAACTGGTTGCCGGGTTGGAAGACCGGCGCAAAAAACGGAAAGCCCTGGATGTGGTCCCAGTGGGTATGGCTGAGCATAATGTATCCGCTAAGTCCGGCTTTACCCTGGTCCATCCAGGCGTTTTCCAGTAAATGCTGGCCCAATTCTCGCGCCCCCGAACCGCAATCGAAAACAAACAGGTGGCCGGTGTCGCTGGTCAGGCTGACACAACTGGTGTTACCGCCATAACGCACGTGAGACAGGCCCGAAACCGGGATTGAACCGCGTGTACCCCAGAAGCGCAATTGCAAGCGGGTAGGCTCGGCCAGCGGCTCGGCCCGCCGCAGTTGCATGCCGTTCCGGCGTTCTTTTTTCCAGTTTTCCAAACCGCTAGGATAGCCGTTCCATTCGCGCACCTGCTGAAGTATTTGCTCCATATCGGCCAGCGAACGCGGCTTTTCTATATCCGGCTCGACCTTGATCTGCTGCACAATCCCAGCCTGGTCTATCAAAATGGTGGCGCGTTGGCTTGTACCATGCTCGTCCACACTCAGGCCATAATCCCGGCTGATGGCATGCTGGTAGTCGCTGATAAGGGCGGTTCTTTCCAGGCCAATCTGCTCGGAAAAAGCTTTATGGCAGGCCAGGCTATCGGGGCTGATTGCCAGGGTCTTTAGCTTGAGTTTCCCGGCCAGTTTGATAAGTTCTTCCAGCAAGGGCAGTTCATCGCTGCAAATGTCGCTCCAATCAGCCGGGTAAAAGATTAGCAGCACAGCCTGGCTTTTTAGCACTTCGGCCAGACTGAGTGGTCCTTCAGTGCTTGAAGCGGTCCATAAAGGGGCTTTATCACCCACCTTGACCAGCAGCGGTGCGTCAGGCTTTTCAGTTGAGAAATTTGCTTGCTTTGTCATAGCTTAAACCTTAGTCCTGGCCTTGCTCCAGCGTGATATTAGTTTTGCGACCTGTGCAACCGCAAGTAGTAACGGCTCA
>JAYSYV010000347.1:0-6214 GCA_043727245.1 Chloroflexota bacterium
TTGTATCTGGTAGATAATGAACGCTATGAAGTATATGCTAAAGTCGGGCCGGGGCTGGAAGGCGAAGAAATCAGGTTGCCCCTGGGGCGCGGTGTGGCCGGGGCCGTCGCTTTTAACGGCGGGCTGATAAATATCTCGGATGCCCAGGACGACCCTCGGCATTGTGGCGACCAGTTTGGCTATATCACCCGCTCCATGTTGACGGTAGCCCTCAAAACCAATAACGGCACGATTATCGGTGTCGTTCAGTGTCTGAATAAAAAATCGGGCGTATTTGAAGCGTGTGACGAAGAAATTTTGACGGCACTATGCGATTTAGCGGGTATGGCAATTGAACGGGCTACCACTACCCTGGAACAGAAGCGCCTGAGTGACCAGTTGGTATACCAGGCTCACCATGATGCTCTGACCGGCCTACCCAACCGCATGATGCTGGAAGAAAGCCTGGCGAAGGCGCTGGCCGAGGCCAGCCATAAGCAGCACCAGGTGGCAGTGCTTTTTATTGACCTGGACCGCTTCAAAATGATTAACGACTCGCTGGGCCATACGGTCGGGGACGCATTGTTGCAGCAAGTCGCCCACCGGCTCCAGGGCGGTTTGCGTTATACCGATATGGTGGCGCGTCAGGGCGGCGATGAATTTGTTATTGTCCTGAACGTAGTAAAAAATTTACACAGTGTCACCAGGATTGCCGAAACTTTGCTGGAAGTGCTGCGCGAACCTTTTATCGTGAGCGGCCAGGAGCTTTACATCAGCGCCAGTATCGGCATAAGCCTGTACCCGGCTCACGGCAGCACTGTTTCGGAGATTTTGCGCCACGCCGATAACGCCATGTACCGGGTGAAAGACCAGGGCAAAAATAACTTTCAATTCTTCCAGCATGAGATGAATGAGGCCGAACAGCGCCGGTTGTGGCTGGTCACGCAGTTGCATAAAGCGCTGGAACTGGGCGAGTTGCTGCTTTATTACCAGCCCCAGACCAGAGTGGCAGAAGAAAAGCTGGTCGGTTTGGAAGCTTTAATTCGCTGGAACCACCGCGAACTGGGCCTGGTTTCGCCGTGTGAGTTCATTCCGCTGGCCGAAGAAACCGGCCTGATTATTCCGATTGGCACGTGGGTTATTGAAGAAGCCTGCCGCCAGGCTCAAGACTGGCAAAACCGGGGTTTGCCGCCCGTGCGCGTATCGGTAAATGTTTCGGCTTTGCAATTTAGCCGGGATGATTTTGTAGAAATCGTTACAGATGCCCTGGATAAAAGCGGTCTAAACCCGGATTGCCTGGAATTGGAACTGACCGAAGGTTTGCTGCTGGGGGATACGGCTGCGATAACTGCCAAACTATACCGCTTAAAGGAAATCGGGGTATACCTGGCGATTGATGACTTTGGGACCGGTTATTCCTCGCTGCGTTATTTGCAGGAATTGCCGATAGATACTCTCAAAATTGACCAGTCATTTGTCCGTATGCTGGGAACGGCTCAGGAAACTCCCAAGACCAAAGCTTTGCTTAAGACGATTGCCATGTTAGGATATAATTTAGGTATGCGAGTTATCGCTGAAGGGGTCGAAACCTCGCAGCAACTGGCTTACCTGGAAGAAATAGGCTGCCAGGAAATTCAAGGCTATCTGGTTAGCCGCCCCCTAAAGGTCCAGGACTTTGAGGGATTTACGCGGCAATTGGCAAGCCGGTTTGCCAGCTTAAAGAAATCTGGACCCGGCCCTAACTTTTTTGTGATTGATAGAGTTGCTTAAAGAACTAGCCTGAAGAAAAGAGACCTTTCAGAGTAGCTCTTTATCCGGGATGGGTTGCCCGGTTTGGTCAGAAGGATAGTTAGTATAGACAATTAATGGTATCACTTCATAGGAAAAGCATCCCCAAAACATTCCTCTTTACCTCAATTGAAAACACTGCTAACTGGTGGAAGAAAGACCCCACCGGAATGCAAGCCGCTGTTAGTCAGCACGATAGTCTTACGCAGACGATTGTCCGGGAAAATGGCGGGCGTGTTTTCAAGATAACCGGGGACAACTTTTTTTGTGTCTTCGATTATCTTGATGCCGCCCTGACCTGCGCCCTGACTATTCAGCGAAATTTAATCGAACAACCCTGGAACCAAAGAACTATCTCGCTCAAGGTGGGCATGGTTATTCATACCGGCCCGGTCGAAGAATGGGATGGGGAATACCGGGGAGAGTTGCTCGACCGGATGGTAGCCTTGCTGGCGGCGGCGAACGGCGGGCAGATTTTGCTTTCCCAGGAGGCGGGAAGTTTAGCCAGGGCCAGGTTCGATGATGAAGTGATTTTTGAAGACCTGGGCAAACATTACCTGAACGATTTATTGGACCCCGAACTCTTAACCCAGGCTAGCTGGCCGGGCCAACCGGCTAATTTCCCGCCGCCTAAAAGCCTGAATAATTACGTCCAGAATTTGCCGGTCCAGGATACGCCCCTGTTAGGTCGGGAAGCCGAGATAGTCCAGGCTTGCCGGTTAGTTCAGACCGGGCGGGGCCGTTTGCTGACTCTTTTTGGGCCGGGTGGTACTGGCAAAACCCGGTTGGCCTTGCAGGTTGCGGCCCGGTTGCTGCCGGATTTCGCTGATGGAGTTTTCTTTGTAGACCTAAGCCCGTTAAATTCGGCCTTGCAGGTGGCCCAGGCTCTGGCCTCGGTCTTGGGACTTAAAGAAGGCATTGGAAACGCCAGAGGCCAGTATTTGCGCCTGGAAGAAAGCCTTAAAATCTATCTGAAATCGCGCCAGGTCTTATTACTGCTCGACAATTTCGAGCATGTCCTGGAGGCGACCTCGCTGGTCAACCAGTTTTTGGGTGTAGCTACAGACCTGCGTATCATCGTGACTACCCGGAGTGTCTTGAAGGTCTACGGCGAGCAGGAATTTCCGGTGCTGCCCCTGAAACTGCCGGAAGCCCGGCGGTTGCCGCCTATCCAGGAGTTAGCTAATTATTCGGCGGTGAGCCTGTTTGTCAGGCGGGCTAAACAGGCCCGACCGGATTTTTATCTGAGCGAAGAAAACGCGGAGGCGGTGGTCAATGTGTGCCGGGCGCTGGACGGGTTGCCGCTGGCTATCGAACTGGCGGCGGCCCATGCCAACTCGTTCACGCCGCAACATATGTTGGACCAGTTGCGGCAGCGCCTGGGCTGGCTGGGGGAGGCCGACCTTGACTCTAATAGGCCGCTCCGCCAGCAGTCGCTTCATGAGGCTATCGCCTGGGGTTACGATTTGCTGGAAGAAAACGAGCAAATTATTTTTACCCGGCTGGCGGTCTTTTCGGCGGGCTGCACTCTTGAGGCGGCTGAAGCCGTCTGCGACCCTGATGCTACGGGCGATATAGATGTTCTGGACGGTATAAGCAGCCTTTTAAACAACAGTCTTTTGCGCCAGATTGAGGGAGTGGAGAGAGAACCGCGCTTTGTGATGCTTCGGACTATCCACCAGTACGCCCTGGAACAGTTGATGGTGCGAGACGAAGAAGAAGCGACACGGGGCTGGCACGCCCGCTATTATAGCTCGCTGGTGCAGGAAGCCGGTCCCAAGCTGACCGGGCCGGAACAGGGCGGTTGGTTCCGGCGGTTGGAGCAGGAGTACGACAACCTGCGCGGGATAATGGAGTGGGCTTTGGCCGGGACCGCTCAGGCCAAAATCGAGCAGGTTCTGGAAATCAGTTGTGTGTTGTGGCGTTTCTGGGCGGCCCAGGGCTATCAGAGCGACGGGCTGGGCTGGCTGGAAAAGGCTTTTAGCAAGAGTAACGGGTTTGAGGTGGCGCTTTTAGCCAAAGCTTATAATGTAGCCGGGATTATGTGCCGGGACCAGTTTGACTATTCTAAAGCGATTGAATTTTTCCAGGCGGGGCTGGTTATGCAGCGGCAGTTGGGCGACAAAGCCGGGATTGCCGCCGGTCTGCATTCGCTGGGAACGGTTGCGGCCTATATGGGCGATTATGTCCGGGCCGTGACTTACCACGAAGAAGCCATGATTTTGCGGCGTGAACTGCAAGACCAGCGCGGGCTGGCCCTATCTTTAAGCTTTCTGGGGGCGTTGAAAACCAGCCAGGGCGAGTTTGTCCCGGCCAGCCAGTTTTATGAGGAAGGGTTGAGGTTGTTACGCCACCTGGGCGATTTGCGAACCACGGCCCTTCTGCTCAATAACCTGGGCTATTTGCGGCTATCTCAGGGCCAACCGACCAAGGCGCGGCCTTTCTTTGAGGAAAGCCTGGCTTTGCGCCGGGAATTGCACGACCGGTCGGGGACAGCCGGTTCGATTCTGGGCCTGGCCGATGCGTTTGCCACGGAAGGTAATTCCAGCCAGGCCATTAAACTGTATTGCGAGAGTTTTCAACTTTCCAAAGAAACCGGCGAGAGCCTGAACCTGGCTTTTTGCCTGGAAGGTATCGCCCGGATTTTGAGCCAGGAAGGTCAGGCTAAAACGGCCAGCTTTATCTTTGGAGCCTCCGAAGCTTTCCGCGAAGTTATCTCTACGCCTATCCAACCGACTGACTTGCCCGGCTATAATGAGGCGGTAGCCCTGGCCCACGAACAATCCGACCCGTTGATTTTCCAGAGCGCCTGGCAGGCAGGACGCAGGGTTTCGCCGGAAGAAGCTCTCAAAGTCCTGATGAATGAGGTTCTCCCGGCCACCTTCCAACCGCTGCAGGTGTGATTAATGGCCCAAATAAGAGTGTTTGACTTCCTCATTCTGGCGCAGATTTTCGCCGGTTCCGGAAAGTACGACTGTGCCGGTTTCGAGGACGTAGCCAAAGGCGGCGATATTCAGGGCCAGGTAGGCGTTTTGCTCCACCAGCAGGACGGTTACGCCGCTCCGGTTAATATCCTGGATGATTTTAAAGATTTCTTTGACCAATAAAGGAGCCAGACCCAGTGAGGGTTCGTCTAGCAGCAAAAGTTTTGGCTGGCTCATGAGGGCGCGACCGATTGCCAGCATTTGCTGTTCGCCACCGCTCAGGGTTCCGGCAAGCTGGTTAGAGCGCTGGCGCAGGCGGGGGAAATGCTCGAAAACCTGTTCCAAGTCGGCTTTTACCTTTGGCTTATCGCGGCGGGTATAAGCCCCCAGTTTCAGGTTTTCCAGGACGGTGCAATCGGTGAAAACCTGGCGGCCTTCGGGGGATTGTGAGATACCCAGCTTTACAATCCGGTCAGGTGGCGTTTTTTCAATCGATTTGCCCATATATTCAATAGAGCCTCTGGCAGCCGGAATGACCCCCGAAATAGTTCGCAGGAGGGTCGTTTTACCGGCCCCGTTAGCTCCCAGCAGGGCCACGATAGCGCCTTCCGGCACTTCCAAACTGACCCCTCTTAGGGCGCTAATGCGACCGTAGTAGGTCCAAACTTCGTTTAATCGTAACACTAGTCTATTCTCCCACTACCGGCTGCTCGCCTAGATATGCCTCGATTACCGCCGGGTTATTTTGAATTTCGGCGGGTGCTCCGTCGGCGATTTTTTTACCGAAATCCAGCACGTAAATGCGCTGGCAAATGTCCATCACCAGCGACATATCGTGTTCGACCAGCAGAATGGACACGCCAAAAGTGTCGCGGACCATCTTTATGAGTTGGGCCAGCTTTTTGGTTTCGTTGGTATTGGACCCGGCAGCCGGTTCGTCCAGCAAAAGCAAGGTCGGTTTCGATACCAGCGCCCGACCAAGCTCGACCATTTTCTGGACTCCGAACGGCAGAAATTGCACCACCGAGTTCGCCACTCGTTCCAGGCCCAGGAAAGCCAGGACTTCGTGGGCGCGGTCCCTGGCGGCTTTTTCCTGGCGGCTTTTCTGAGGCAAGTTCAGCATGGCCGTGAAAAAATCTTCTTTGATGACGTGGTGCTGGCCGATGAGCAGGTTATCCAGGGTGGTCAGGTTCTTGAAAAGCTCTACATTCTGGAAGGTCCGGGCAATTCCGTAATTTATCACCTGATTGGCCGGGACGCGGTTGAGCAACTTGCCCTCGAAAAGAATTTTACCTTCGGAGGGGGTGTAAAAGCGGCTGACACAGTTGAATACGGTGGTTTTCCCGGCTCCGTTCGGGCCAATCAACCCCACGATTTCACCCTGCTTGAGATTCATACTAAAGTCGCTGACAGCTTTCAAGCCACCAAAACTGATGCCGAGATTGGAGATTTCAAGTTGATATTCGGTAGCAGTCATTTTCCCCTCATTAGTCAAAGTCGGAAGCCAGTAGCCAGAAAGTAAA
>JAYSYV010000348.1:0-1981 GCA_043727245.1 Chloroflexota bacterium
ACCCCTAGCAGGCCAGGAATACCGCCAGTTTTTGGGATATGAAGCGTTATTACTGGCAGGGGTGGCGGTGATTTTCTGCTGGAGAAATGTTCGAGGCTGGTTCTTCCTGATGTTGTTTTTCCTGGTGCTTTCGCTCGGCCCCCAGTTCAAAACAGCCCAGGATAGTTACCTGGATATACCTTTGCCGGGTCTGATTTTACAGGCGCTGCCAATAGTTGGAACTTTCTTTCGAGTGCCGGTCCGGTTGGTCACCTTTGCCATGCTGCCCCTGGGATTATTGGCCGCGCAAGGATTGGACTGGCTGATGGCCCGGAAACCACCTCGTCTCAGATTCAAACCGGTGGCCTGGTCGGCTGGTCTGGCGGGACTGGCCCTGCTGGTTATCTTCCTGGAATATCTACCCGGACCGCGTACGACTGTGAGCCTGGCCCTGGATGCGGCGGCCTGGCGTAAAATTCAACCCCCTGGCGCGGTGTTGTCACTGCCATATAGTGAACTGGGCGGCATTCTGATGTATGAGCAGACTGCCCACGTCCAACCGGCGGTTGGCGGCTACCTGGCCCGGTTGCCCGGCTTTGACTTTATCGACCAGGCTCCGATTGTCCGAGAATTGACTCAGAATGACAATGTACCTTCACCGTCTGAATTCGTTTCAAACGATTTTGAAGCCGCGCTGGTTCCCGCTTTGAATGTGTATGGGATTCGGTATGTGGTCATTCACCGCGATAAAATGTCGGCCAAAGCCTCAAACACCCTCAATCAGAGCTTAAAGCCGCTGCTGGAAAACAATCCCTCTATCGCCAGAGACGGTGAGGCCGAAATTTACCGGATACCGGAATATAACTGGGACGGGAAAACGCTGGCTGGCTGGCTGGACCGGGGTAGAGGCTGGCTGAATAAAGAAACTAACGCGCAGGTGGGGCCGTACTACTGGACCGAGGGCGACAGCACTTTGACCCTGCTCAATCCTAATCCGAAGGCGGTAAAATTCCGCATAGACTGGACCATCTTTAGCTTTCAAAAGTCACACACAGTCCAGTTAAAGCTGAACGGTTTCTCCATCGGTCAGAAAGAGGTTGGCACAACCCCACAACAGCAGGCGTTTGAGGTCGAACTTCCGCCGGGACGCTCGACCCTGAACCTTACTTCCCAGGAGCAAGCCCTTCGACCCAGCGACATTATTCCAGGCAACAGCGATACTCGGCTCCTGTCCTTTGCCCTGGCCCGCCTGAAAATAACCACCCTCTAAGCGCTGTTGGCGGTTTCGAGGATTTCGGGAACATCGTTCACGACGGAGTTTACTCTCCTGGAAACCGGGTATAATTCCATCAACTCGACTGGATAAGGTTGTAAGAGCCGGATAACTTGAAAGGGGTCGGTAATGGTCGGGTCTAGCCATTCCGCTTCGTCCTGGGCCTTTAAAATCACCGGCATCCGGTTATGAATTGGTTCAACCAGGTCGTTTGCGGTAGTCGTGATAATAGTGAAAGTTTTTAGTTCGTGACCGTCCTTATCCCGGTAAATGTCATATAACCCGGCAAAGCCAAATAGCTCCGCGCTTTTTAAATGAATAAAAAAAGGTTGCTTGCCGGTCCCGGTCTTTTGCCACTCGTAAAAGCCATCTGCCGGTATCAGGCAGCGCTGACTGCGAATCGGTTTGCGATAAGCCGGTTTATCGGCGATACCTTCCGCCCTGGCATTAATCGTGGAGTACCCGGCCTTCGGCTCCTTCGACCAGAAAGGAATCAGACCCCATTTAAGTAATTCTATTTTATTTTCTGCCGAGCCTTCCCGCAAGACTACCGGCATTGTCTGGGTTGGAGCGACATTATAGCGTGGAGAGAGAGGTAATTCCGGCTGCTGTAGGTTAAAGCGCCCTGGCAACTTATCAGGGTTGGTTAAAGTGAAACGTCCGCACATGTTATTCTCCTTAAACCATTAATCATTTTCAAAATTATGTTAGCATAATTCTTACCATGCA
>JAYSYV010000349.1:0-6205 GCA_043727245.1 Chloroflexota bacterium
AGTACAAGGTAGTGCCGCCACCTTTTGTGCCGCCTAAGCGCCGGGGGCGACCGCCCAAAAAGTCAGTTCAAAACTTCACCGTTTAATGGGGTGCTACCAGGAAACTGATATACACGGCTATTACAAGGGCTAAAAAGCTGGTGGTGCTGGTCGGCAGCAAGCGAGCTCTGGCTATGGCTATTCGTAATGGGCCGGACCTCACACTTATGGAAGGCGAACGAGAAAGAAAAGAAAGTGAGAGTGAGAAAGGAGAATCCAGGCTTTACCGGGCCGGACGCTACACGGGATTAACCACCAGGTTGAGCCAGTTAGCTTAGCCTGAGCATGCTACAGCCTTGTTTTTGTATTACTTACTACTTCTACTACTACATATCACCAAACGGTCTGATTCTTGTTCAGTATTGTTGTTACTGGTCTGGATTCTGCCAGAACCGTTCCGTACCTAACAGGTCCAGCAACACTTCATATTTAGTCCCCTTAAATTGGGGTGATGCTCGAAACGGTTGCGCTCGAAATGCTGCACCGTTAAGTCTTGCCATCGTCAGGGTTCTTTTCCTCCATTTCTTCCGAAATCGGAAAGCCGAAAATAGCCAGACCTCCGTGGCCTGTCCACATTCGGCTTTGACACCTTAATTCTGACCAAACCTTCAAACTACCACTGGTTCAAAAACTCAACCAGCCGGACTACCATGCGGGTGTAAAGTTCCTTGCCTTTTTCGGCGGTAGCGGCGGTAGTTACCCCGTGCATGCCGCCTGGCATATTCTTGAGCGAGTCGGGAGGAAGGGTGATGTCAGCGAACTCGTTTTTCGGCGGAATGTGGCTGGGCCGCTCGTCAATGTCTACCAGTTCGGGTCGCAAATAAAGCATCACAGAAGTGCCGGCCTCAGAAGCATGGCCGTGGGGGTTGTAATCCTCAAAGAGACCGCTGTCGTGGCTGCGGGCGAAGAACCAGACCTGAATGGTCGCGCCTTTAGCCCCGACTTCAGGTAGTTCGCGCAAAACCGTATTTATAGCCTCATTATTCCCGGCGTGGCCGTTCAAAACAAAAATCCGTTTAGCCCCGGCTTTAACCAGCGATTTAACCAGACACCGTAAAGATTGTTCAAAAGCTTCCCGGTCAATCGAAACTGTGCCAGGAAAAGGAGCCAGGGTGGGCGAATAACCGAAGGGCAGCAAAGGCGTGCGTACCGCTTTGAGCTGGCGAGCGATGTCCACCGCCATAGCCTCGGCGGCAATGCCATCGGTTCCCTGGGGGAGATGCCCGTACACTTCCACGCTGCCCAGCGGGATGATTGCAAGGTCGGTTTCCTTGAAGGCGGCTTCAACTGTGCGCCAGTTTAGCTCTGAAGTAGGATGCTCGTAATATTTTAAGGCCATTTTATTCTTCTCCTGTGTATTATTTAAGGTTTATTTACTGGCTGCGGCAAATTCGTAGAGTATCGCGGCCAGACTGGTTTCAAACTGGGCCAGGCCAAAGACCTTCTCACTGCCGTCAATTACAATAAACTCGTTGGGGGCGTGGGAACGCACCGCGTGGCCCAGACCAGCCGAAGCAAACGGCAAATTGAGCGGAGGCCGGTTGAATATCCAGAACGGAATACTGCCAGGATTACGCGGCCAGACTTGCGGTTCGCGGCCCATGCGCCGGTACGCGCTCATAGCGGCTTTTACGATGGGCGATTCGAGCGGTGTAGCCGACCACTCGGACTGTCCTAAAACGCGCAATTCCACATCAGAAAAACCTTTACGGTCCAAATGCCGCCGCAATTTGGCTATCAGGTCTTCGGCGGTTTGATTGGGAACATAACGCAGGTCAAGCTTGGCTATAGCATTGGCCGGGAGCAGCGTCTTGATGCCCTGGCCGGTGTAGCCGCTGACCAGACCGTTGATATTCAGGGTCTGGGAATAAAAGAATTTACGCATCAACTCCAGCCCCTGTACATCCTCAATGTGAGTAGTAATACCCATTTCCAGAAAGTCCGGGTTAAAGCGGTCCTGGAAGACGGCCAATAATTCATCGTCCTGAGGTGAGGAAGGCAAGGCATTATCATAAAAACCTTCCACCAGCACCCGGTTGCCGTCTTCGCTGACAAGAGTCGAAAGCGACTGAACTAGCCGCCAGGCCGGACTATCCACGAAAGCCTTGTAGCAGCTATGGGCATCCGCCCCGACAGGGCCGCGTCCCCACTGTTTACCGCTGGCCTCTAGCTCAATGGTGATGATACCTTTACTACCGGCCCATAGAAGACCCTCACCCTGGCGGTTCATGTGAGTATGAGGAGCCAGCATGGCATGGGCTTGCTTGAGGCGGTCGGCATATTTTTCGATAAATTCGGGCAAGTGGCGGCTGCCCAGTTCTTCCTCGCCCTCAAAGACAAACATTAAATTTACCGGAGGCTTGCCATCAACGGCCACCAGGGCTTCCACCGCGTTCAGGATTGAAACCAGCGGACCTTTCTGATTGCGAGCGCCCCGGCCCATGAGGGTCCGGCCCAACCCCAGATGCTCGACAATTGCCGCATTGAAAGGTTTAACCTGCCAGTCCGGTTCGTCGGCGGGCATAACATCGTACTCGGAATAAATAATCAGGGTGTGGGGTTGCCCGGCCTGCCACTCGCCAAACACAACCGGAAAGCCGCTGGTGGGGACGATTCCCACGACCTGACAGCCTATTTCGCGCAGCAATTGGGCGGTCAGTTCGGCTCCTTCGGCCATGTTCTGGTTAGTTGGCGAAATGGAAGGTACTCGCACCAGCCGTTGCAGCCGGTCAATGTGCGCGTCCAGGTTGGCTTCAATCCAGGACCGGACCCGGTTTAGTTGTTTATCAACATCGGTTGTGGTCACGTCAGTTTACTTTCCCTGTAAGGCCGCCAGTTTATCGGCAACTTCTTTGTTGCGGGCCTCAATCAGGCGGTTAGCTCCCGACATTTCGGGCAAAGACACGCCGGTTGCAAAGATGTCTCCTCGCACCGCAAACCGGGCTTCGGTAGCCTCGAACTGAGGCAGCCACTTCCAGGCGGTTTCGGGTGACATGGCAATTACCCCACAGTCATCGGCAATAATCAGGTCGCCGGGATTGACAACCGTATTGCCACAGCGCACCGGCACGTTAATTTCACCGCCCAAACCCAGTACGCGGGTAGTCAGGCAGGTAAAGGCGCGGCCCCAGACCGGGAATTTCCATTCTTCAATTTCATTTACGTCCGTGACCGGTCCATCAATGACTGCTCCAACCGCTCCCCGGACCTGGCTGGCCCGCGCCAGACCTCCGCCCCAGCAGCTATGCTCACGTTCTCCAGCCATATCCACTACCACTACATCGCCAGGCTCGATCATTTCGGTTATTTTATGCACTGCCGTAGAATCCAGGCTGACGGTGCGGACGGTAATAGCCCGGCCTACCATATGCTGATGCCGCCAGACTGCTTTAATTTCGATACCAGCAAAGCCGGAATTGAAAGTGTGGCCGATTGTAGCCGGTTCGATTTTACGATAGCGCTCAACCAGTTCGGCTGATAAGGGCGCGGGATTAGGGTTAATTATAAACATGACAGGTTTTCCTCCTATGAGTTTTGGCCTACGTTATACGAATGGACACCAGGCATCGGGTACTTTATCGCGACAGGGGCGCAGCTTTGCCTGATAATAAATTCAGGTTTAAGTACAATTGGTTCCGTCACCCGCAGGGCCGGGTCTTCGATTTTCTGGACCAGCAAGCGGGCCGCCGCCCGACCTATTTCAAAAACCGGTTGGGCCATCACGGTTAGCGGGGGGTCCAGGTAGGGAGCCAGTGGAAAATCATCGAAACCGATCAGAGACACCGAGTCCGGCACGGGCCGGCCTACTTCCCGGAGAGCCTGCATAACCCCAGAGAGCATAGGATGGTAGAAGACCAGAATGGCCGTAACTTCCGGGTGCGTCTGGATGAGTTCGAGGGTTTCGCTGTAGGCCCAGGCTCCTTCTTTGTCGCCGTGGCCGCTGGAAAGGTCGGGCGGATGGGGGACGCAACGCAGTAGTTCGGGCCGTAGCTCTAAACCCTGTTCGACCATAGCCTGACGCATTCCGACCAGGCGCAACCGGTTGGCGGTTGAGTTAGCCGCGCCATACAGGGCCGCAATGTTGCGGTGGCCTTGCTGAACTAAATATCTGGTGACGTTCTGACCGGCATAGACCAAATCGCCTAATACATACCCGGCCCGGTTAGGCTCATCTTTAAGTTCATCAAACAGGCGATTTATAAATACCATCGGGTAGTTTCGGCGGACCAGCTCTAACATTGTTTCGTGGGTCTGGCTGCCGGTAGAGGTGATAACTCCATCCAGCATACCTTCACGAAGCAGTTGCAGGTTATCAAGTTCAATTTTGGTATTAAACTTGGTATTACATAGAAGCAGGTGATAGCCCTTTTCCTCTAAAACATCCTGGATACCCTCGGTAAGCCGGATGAAGTAAGGGCTTTGCAGACTGGTAATAACCAGGCCGACCGTCCGGGTGCTACCTGTCACCAGATTTTTAGCCGTCCGGTTGGGTACATAGCCCACTTCGGCCATTACGGTTTCGATCCTGGCTCTTAATCCCGCCTCGACATAACCACTACGGTTTATCACCCTGCTTACGGTCGCCAGCGACACGCCTGCTTTTTCGGCCACTTGTTTAGCAGTTGCACGCACTTTTTCTAAACTCTTCCTGTTGTACTTCCTACCGGCAACCTTGACGATAGGGACTTCTTCTTACATTTAACGTTGTACAACTACACCATAAATCGTATAACGGACAACGTATTACACAAAGCAGGTTAAATTCCAAAATTGCCAGTTTAAAAGAAATTGAGCAAAAGAAAGCCCAATTGATTTACTCTGATATAAAATTACTTGATTTAACAATACTATATGTAAGCGCTTCCACATTAGCTCATAAAGACCGGTTTGTCAATATGAGGCAATACTAACTTTGTTGATAATGTATCTTAAATCGCTTTGCTTGACAACACTGGACTTATATGGAATAATCATGTCACGATGATGTGGAAGCGCTTACACATTTTTTTCTTCACCTGAATCCGACTGCTCCTGATAGTTATACTGGTTTTAGCATAGGAGTTTCATATTTGACCTGGTAGTCATACCGCTAATGTCAGAGTTATTACTGTTACTAACTTTGATAGGGCCGTAAAAGCCAGAGCGACCATTTTATTAAATAAAACTGAATTACGTTTATCGGCCTGTACGTCTTTCACTAAGACGCGCCCACCCTCTCGCTAATTCCTGCAAGAGTAACTATAAATTATTCCAATTAGCGGAGAGTAGTTTTAGGTGAATCGGCGACAGGTCAAATAAATAGGAGGAATTGATTTGTTTAAACCCAATTCCAGCAGCGGGAAGCTGCCTATTGTTTCAGCATTATTGCTGATTGTGACAATGCTTTTGGCCGCTTGCGGTGATTCTACCTCAACCTCGCCCGCCGCGACCACGGCTGCTAAAACTACCGCCGCAGTTACGACTGCCGCCGGGGTAACTCCGGTCGCGACAACTGCTGCTGCCGGTGCAACTACCGCCGCTGCCGGTGCGACCACTGCTGCTGCCGGGACTGGCGCTGCCAATCCTGGTATGGGCGTAGAACCAACCGTTGCCCAGGCTGGTAAAACCGGTGGGACGTTGAAGTATGGCCTTTCGTCGGACCCATCCGGCCTGGACCCACAGATTCACACCGGGGCTGCCCCGGCCATTATCAAGACTATGGTCTATGATACCCTGCTCAGGTTTGCTGCCGATGGCAAGCCGCTGCCCTGGTTAGCCACCAGTTGGGAAGCCCCAGATTCCAAAACTTATAATTTCAAGCTGCGTAGCGGCGTGAAATGGCATGACGGTACGGATTTCACCGCTGATGATGTCAAATTCTCCTTTGAACGCATTGGTAAGAAAGAAACCGGCGCGACCCGCTTCCCCGACTTTTCCAATATTGAGAGCATTACGGCAACTGACCCTTTAACGGTTAAAGTGGTTCTTAAACAGGCTGATGCTTCCTTCCTGGCCGTACTGGCCGATGTAACCAGCTCGATTGTCAGCAAGAAATTTGTTGAAGGTGGCGGCGACCTGAAATCCAAAATGATGGGAACCGGCGCGTTCAGTTTTGTAACTCGCGAGAGCGGTGTTAAGATTGACGTTAAGAAGAACCCCAATTTCTGGCTAAAAGGCCAGCCCTACC
>JAYSYV010000350.1:0-1977 GCA_043727245.1 Chloroflexota bacterium
GTATGCCCGGTACAGGTGTATTCTAGGTTATAAAATCCCCCGCCATCACCGACTGGACCTTTATTGCTACCCAGCATTTAGCCCAAACACTGTTACCGGAAGGGCAGCACCTGTGACTATTCGCATTGTTCTGCCTTAAATATAGGGTACACTTGATTAAACCTAAATATTTTACCTTACCCGATTACTTGAAAGGATTATCAATATGTCTGAAAATCACCAATCCACACCAACCAATAATAACCTACCGCAACCTGATTCACAAAACCAGGAACAGGAACTTGACGATGCTAGCCTGGACGAAGTGTCGGGAGGCACCAACAAGGGGGCTGCAACAGTGGGGTCTTCAATTATTAATAAAATGCATGAATTGAAAAAGGCCATTATTGGTAATTTGCCCCGCTAAACTTTCATTTATTACCCAATATACAAGCCCCGGTGGCTCCTGTGCTACTTGTATCTTAATGGGGGTTGTAATAGTCCTGCGACAAGCACAATATTTGAACTCAAGGCAACCAGTAATTGTTATGGATTTAGTCTAAACGTCAAACTGAAAGGCTTTCATCATAATTATCAACGTACCACCTGATAGATGCTTGTCGCTTAGTTTCGGCCAGCAGTCTTAGAGCAGATAAGTTTATAACAGCCGCGAAGTCCCACCGCTTCTTGGTGAGGTACACCGGAAATAAACTCCATTTAATGTAAGGCCGGTCCCGGTTATACCACCGCAACTACCACTACTTATTCAGGGTATCGGTCAAAACTTTAAGGCCATTATTATAGCTGGTCTGCAACTCGGTGGTGCTAGCAATTACATCCGCCGTAACTGGCTTGTCGCTTTGAAGCAGGCTCTGGCTTACTCTGGTAAGTTTGCTGTTTATATCAAGGGCAGCATCTTTGTTACGCGAACTAACCGATTGCTCTACATCTTGCCAGCCACTTTTAAACTCCTGAAAAGAATTTCTGGCATTGCTTATATTGTTATCTTTAAGGGCCGTCAGGGTTTTAGTCAGGTTTACCCGCAATATCCGCATGTCCGCTACTTCATCCAGGATTGGACTCAAAGGCTGACCCGAAAGAGCCAGGTTTAGCGCGTCATTGTAGCCTTTCTGCACTCCTTCTACAAAAGGTATGATTTCCTGCGGGTTAGGGGTGGCACTCTCAAGGAGAACGTTAGCTTTGGCTTCGTTTTGAACTTCGATAGTATCGTAAAGTTGGGCCGAACGAGTTTTGACATAGACTTCAATGCCGTTCCACCCGTAAGAGTAAACCTGAAAATTAGCCCGTGCGGTTTTAATGTCACCTTTTTTTAGAGCTGTTAGCGTTGCACTGATACTTGGTGTAACGCTTTGCAGTAAAACTACTTCTTTGGTAGGAACCTTGCCCGTAGTACGGATGGTGTTAAGCATGGTCACCGAGCGATTGTAGGTGCTAATCAATTTGTTTTCAGCCTCAGTAAGGTCTGCTGCCGACGGCTTATCAACTTTGTAAAGTTGAGCTACTCTGTCAATCCACTTTTCAGTTTCCTTGTACAGTTCTTTGGAACGCGGCTTGACGCTGCCTTCGATACTATCCCAACCATTGTCGAATTTCTCAAAAGCCCCCCTGGCGGAAGCAATATCCCCTGTGCCCAGGGCCGCAATAGACTTGCTTAAATCTATTCTCACAATCCGTAAATCGGCGATTTCATCCAGAACGGCATTGTAAGCCGGACCGGTTTCGGCCATTTTGATGGCTTCGTTAAACCCCTTTTGCACTCCTTCTACATAGGTGATAATTTCTTCCGCCTTTGAGCCGGGTTTATCAAACAGATCATTTACTTTAAATTCGTTCTGAACCTCAATCGTGTCGTAAAGTTCCCTGGAGCGAGAATTCACGTATACCTCGATACCGTTCCAGGCGTAGGAGTATTCCTTAAAGACATTTTTGGCCCCGGCTACATCACTCTTTTTGAGGGCATCCAGGGTAGCAGTAATG
>JAYSYV010000351.1:0-6200 GCA_043727245.1 Chloroflexota bacterium
GAAACCAGCACCGCCGGGGGAATATTGGCGATTTTGTTGGCATCGGTAGCCAGGGCGTTATTATCCTCACGTAGTTTGGCGAGGTTAGCCTGCTGCTGGCTCGAATTTACATCGTTACGGTTCAAACCGTCGTTAATAACCTGGACTTGCTTGTCAATCGCATCCACGCGAGCGGTCAGATTGCCGACTACACCCTGCGAAACCTTCTGGGCAATCAACTTGCTTTCCTGAGTGTTTCCCACGCCCGCACCTGGAATAATCAGGCTGGCTGTAGCCTGTTTACCCAAAGCGGTAGTCGCCTGAAGACGGGTAACTTCCACTTTAGCGGCGGGCAAATTGTTGCTCTGCATGGCGCTTTGCAACCGGTCGGTCGAGGCGTTTATTTGGCCGGTGTAATCTTTAAGCTGGTCGGTCTGAGGCCGGGCCGCTTTCAGCGACTCCCGCATAATTACTTTGTCGAACTCCGAAGCATAGACATAGGTGCTGTACTCAATATAATTGGCCTGAAGTGGGCTTAACTGGCGGTAGTAAACCGGGAACTCGGCGCTTTTGCCATTATAAATCTGGTCAATTGCGTCATCCGGTACGACTATTACCGCTCCCAGCTTGCCATCTTTCAACTTATCTACCGACGCCTGGCGGTTGGTCGAAACTTCCACAATGCTAAAGGTATCCTTGGAAAACGAGGCATAATCCTCAAGCTTCGTAGAAACACCTTCGCGCTGAGGCACGACCAGGGCCGTATCAAATTTATTCTTGCCTACATAGCCCGTTGCAAAAATAGCCAGAATGATAAATGGACCCAACACCAGACTTAGCACTTTTAAAGGCTGGCGGGCCGAACTGGTTAGTTCCTTGCGGCAGAAAGCAAGCGTCCTGACCACGAATTTAGGCATCTTATTTGCTCACTTCCTGCTTATCGGAGTTTTCGTCACCGGTGTGAACCTGGGGAGGAACGGTCGGTAACCTCAAAGTATCCTGGTTTTTGTCGTCGCTAAATTGCGCCGGATTTTTGGACTGGTAGTTCGAAGAGCCAACAACCGGCCTTTGGGCCGCAGCAGACTGGCCGGGTTGACCGGGCCAGGGCGGACTATCAGGACCGCCAGGCAGCACAGGACCGGGTAAAGGACCGGGAGCGGGCGGGAAAGGCTCGCTGGGACCGCCCGGTGGGACAGGCGATTCGCGGCGGGCCGAGAAGGATTTCATCTGAGCAATAGGCCGGGCAGGCCGGATTTCTCTAGCGCGGGCCAGTCCTTCCGATTGAACCGCCACCTGGGGCCGGATATATTCTTCCATTTTGGACTGTTCCCCAAAGTGATTCGCCGGTATTACCATGACCGGGGCCGGGCCAACCGCCTGAACCTTATCTTTAATCTTCATATCCTGAACTTCTTCTCTCTCTTCTTCCTCGGCCCGGTCCTGTTCCATCAGGCGGACGAAAACTTCTTCAAAATCGGGCCGGTATTGTTCGATAGTTTTTACACTAATACTAGCTTCCTGCAAAGCCGAAATAATCAAAGGCACAGTTTCGCCGCCTTCAGTGACGGTTAATTTCAAGTCCTGGGTGTTAAGGAACTGGACATAGGTCACACCCGGCACGTGCCGTATAATCTCAATAGCCTGGGGACTGATAAAATCCAGGCTGAGATTCACCACGTCACCGCCGAAAGCATCACGCCGAATTCGTTCGGGTTCGCCAATCGCCAGGACGCGGCCCCGGTTGAGAATAGCCACTTTATCGCAATAATCGGCCTCAGTAACATACTGGGTAGTCACGAAAATGGTCCGACCCTGGTCTCGCAATTCTCGGAAGTGATCCCAGAATTTCGAGCGTAAAATCGGGTCAATCCCGGCGGTAGGCTCGTCCACAAAGATAAGTTCGGGGTTGTGAACCAGTGTGGCGGCCAGTTCCAGGCGGCGCTGCATACCGCCGGACAACTGCGAGGCCAGCTTGTTTCGAGAGTCCCACAGGTCCACAAATTCCAGGGCGCGTTTGATTTTTGGGCTGCGTTTGAACCAGCTCATACCGTAGACTGAGGCCACGAAATTGACGTTTCCCATAGTCGAAATTTCGGGGAAAAGCACGAATTGCTGGGGCATATAGCCGATACGTTCGCGCCATTTCTTGCGGAATTTATGCGGTTCCTGACCGAAGACCTGGACTTTACCTTCGGTGGGTTTGTAGAGGCCGGTCAGCATACGCATAGTGGTGCTTTTGCCGCTGCCACTGGGACCGAGCAAGCAGAAAATCTGGCCGGGTGTCACCTCAAAATTTAGGTCGTGAACCACAATTTTATCTTTGCCAAAATTTTTACCGGCATTCTGCATCTGTATAATTGGACCATCGGTCCAGAGCGCCCAGCGAGGCCGAAACTGCTCGGATGGGGGACTTTTGCCCTGGGGTGTTTCCGGCTCGGCGTTAGTAGCCATTATTCTTAACCCTCGTTCTTGAACTGTTTTAGTGGATAGCGCATTTTAGAGGCGTATGCCTGATCCATAGCTCTTTTTTACTGCCAGCCAGCAGTAATCGTGGGGAGGATTGAAACCCAGCACTGAAAAAGGCACTTCAGGCTGCTGACGCTCTTTCAAATACTTGTGGAGCTTTTCGTTCCTGGCATAAAAGCGCCGGGCGATTTTCCAGGCGGCTTTCATACTCGGAAAGGAGACTTTCATGTTATCGCGGCCCGGTAACGCCACGTAAGAAAAACCGTGTTGAGCCAACCAGTCGAAATCCTCCGACCGGGGCCAGATCAATACAATTTTACCACCGTTGCGGGTGACACGGATAAGCTCTTTCAGCCCCGGCTCACCGCCCTGTTCAGGTTCAGCCGTGAAAGCCGAGCAGGAAAGGGCTACATCAACGCTGTCATCATCCAGGGGAAGTTTATCAAAACGGCCCTGTAAAGGCTTAATCTGGCTGGAGGCCGGTTGGTTTTTGAGCTTATTTTCCAGAATTTGCAAGAGGCCGGGGGAAGGCTCAACCGCATAGACCAGGGCCGCTCCGTAGTGGAAACTTTCCATGGATGCTCGACCGCTGCCAGCCCCGGCATCCAGAACCTGTTTGCCACGTATATCCGGTTCAAGTTCCTTAAAAATGCCAGGGTGTAAAGTTTCGCCAGCCGTCAATTCCTCGTAAAGTTCGGGTGTCTTCCAATAGGTCAGTTCCCAGAATAACCCATCCAGAAGCTTGCGCCGAGCGGCTTCAATTTTTAGCATAGTAACGGGCCGGTTCAGCTCACGCAAAAAGTGCAACCGGCGGGCGTAGGACATGCGGCGGCCTATTTTCCGGCGCAAAGCCTGGTCAGTGCCGTGCAGAGCCTGGGCCAGCTCTTTGAGCGAAACGCCAAAACTATCCTTGCCGAACAATTCTTTGAGAGTTTTATCGTCAAAGACTTCCAGGTCAGGCAGGCTAAAAGAATTATAAAAAAGCGGCGCTTCGGTCGTCGGCGCAGCAGTTTCCGGGGCCGGAGAAATGGCCTGGGCCAGTTTGTGGAAAGCATCCGGTTTTAAGCGGGTAGCTTTTACGCCGGTCTTTACCTGGCGCACCAATTTTTTAACATGGTCAAACGCTAATAACATATATCTGTAAGCACTCCTCGCGTTTTACGCTACAAGCCTAACAGTTCAAACCCTTTTGAAAAGGTAAGGGTTTTGAAAAATCTTCAAAAGGTTTACCTGAGCCACTTTTAAAGGTTAGAGCAAGAGCTATGCCAGGTTCAGCCTTTTTATATTCACAGTGTATTGGGCATTTTGTACAAGATTAATACCTGAAATATGGAACTCCCGTACATTGATACAATCCGCACAATTTGTAAAAATGAAGTATCACTTTTTTTAGTAAAACAATCCAATGACTTAGAGCTTAAACGAAAAATATAGGTTGGGCAAGAAGTTCGGGAAGTAGCAACCTAAGTGGTAACGCTCGTAAACACGCTGATGTGTTTTTTGGTCAAGCAACGGGGCAAGCGTCAAATTTAATTTGATAAAGAGGAGAATATAAGGAATGTTGATGCAAGCAACACCCCCAACTATTGATACCGGCGATACAGCCTGGCTATTAATAAGTGCTGCCCTGGTGATGTTGATGACCCCGGCCCTGGGCTTCTTCTACGGTGGCCTTGTACGTACTAAGAATGTTCTTTCGACCATCATGCACAGTTTCTTCATGCTGGCCTTAATCAGTGTCCAGTGGGTACTGTGGGGCTATTCGCTGGCTTTCAGCCCGGACGCGGGCGGCTTCGGCATAATTGGCGGTCTGGGCTGGATTGGCCTGGAAGGTGTCGGCACTACCCCAAACGTAGACTACGCCGCAACGGTTCCACACCTCTTGTTTATGGTGTACCAGGGCATGTTCGCGGTAATTACCCCGGCCCTGATTACCGGCGCTTTCGCCGAACGCAAACGCTTTAAAGCTTTTGTAATTTTCAGCTTGCTGTGGGCGACTTTCGTATACGATCCGGTGGCACACTGGGTCTGGGGCGTGGGCGGTTGGTTGCGCGGTATTGGCGCGTTGGACTTCGCCGGTGGTACAGTTGTTCATATTACCAGTGGTGTATCGGCCCTGGTTGCGGCTATCGTTTTGGGCCGCCGCATTGGCTTTGGTAAAGAGAAAATGGACCCTCACGATGCCACTATGACCGTGCTGGGCGCGGCTCTACTCTGGTTCGGGTGGTTCGGCTTCAACGCCGGAAGCGCCCTGGGTTCCGGCGCACTTGCCGCCAGCGCCTTTGTCACCACCAACACCGCCGCCGCGATGGGCACATTGACCTGGATGACGGTCAGTTGGGCGCATCACAAGCAGCCGAGCGTTTTGGGCGCTGCTGCCGGGGCAGTAGCCGGTCTGGTCGCGATTACGCCAGCCGCCGGTTTCGTAGATACCAGAGCCTCGATTCTCATTGGTTTCGTGGCAGGTATCCTGTGCTACTTCGCAGTTCAACTCAAGAGCATTCTCAAAGTGGATGACGCGCTGGACGTATTCGCGGTTCACGGCGTAGGTGGTATCTGGGGTGCGATTGCGACCGGTATTTTCTGCACAAAGGCCGTTAACTCAGCCGGTGCGGATGGCCTCATTACCGGCAATTTCGATCAGGTCGGCAAGCAGCTTTTAGCAGTACTGGCCGTAGTTGCTTTCTCCGGCATCATGACCTTTGTTATTCTCAAGGTGCTTAACCTGTTTGTCGGGTTGCGAGTGGCCGATCAGGAAGAAGTATTGGGTCTCGATACTACTCAGCACGGCGAACCAGCGTACCAGCTCTAAAAGTTTGAAGTCTATGCGGAGCCTGACCTCAAAACCGGCCAGGTTCCCCGGACTATAGGCAATCTGTACAAAAAATGGTCTAAATTGTTGTCTTTAACGCACATTGTAGTTTTTGGCACAGAGTGTAAGATATATGGGTGGATACAATAATTTTCCAGCTCAGAAAAAGATTTAATTAGAGGAGGGTTTAGAAATGTTGATCGCCTGTTTGATTGCTTTCGCAATTTTGATTGCCGCCTGGCTAGTGCTGCCTTCGTCAGAAATCGTTGAAGTAGCCAAAGCCACCGAGGTAACTACTCGCGACACCATTACTGTGTCATAGGTTTGTAAACTGGTTTGATAAGTAATTTCTAAGTTTGAATTCGTAATGGCCGCACATGCGGCCATTTTTTATGCCTTCTATTGCGTTCAATATTTCAAGTTTATAAGAATTGGCGAAACGAACCGAAATAGGGTAAAGTGTGACCGAAGCGGGACAGTAGCCTCAACGGACGGGTTTAATCGCCACCAGCAAACAAACCATACTCCCGACTCTATCCATTCGCTCGCCGTTCCACCCGGTAGCGGTGCTATGTAGAACAAATTTAGGCCCGTGTCCCACTGTTTAGAAACCAAACATCAGCAAGTCTTGAAAGGACATTACCGGCTCTTATATTCATGCCAGAGCAAACCGAAAACAGGCGTTTGGTACTTTTACCCAACACGGAGGAATTTTTTGAATAAACGTAAGTTGATTAACATCTTACCCGCTTTGATGCTGCTGGTCATTGCCCTGGCAGCCTGTAGCGATAATAAAACCGCCCCTTCTTCGGGGACTACTACCCCCGGTAGCACCACCACCTCCGCAGCCGGAACCAGTAGTACAACCACTGGTACAGCAAGTGTACTAGCAACTACGGCGGCCAACGCAACCGCCGGACAAGTTACTTCTGTCGCCGGTACA
>JAYSYV010000352.1:0-1976 GCA_043727245.1 Chloroflexota bacterium
CTGTTATGTAATGGTCACATCTTGATTGAGGATGTGCCTGGGACCGGCAAAACAACCCTCGCAAAAGCAATTGCCCATTCGTTGGGCTGTACATTTAAACGCATTCAATTTACCCCTGACCTCTTACCTACCGATGCCACCGGGGTATCAATTTATAATCAGAAAACCGAGCAATTTGAATTCCGGCCTGGCCCTCTTATGGCTCAGATTGTCCTGGCCGACGAAATTAATCGGGCCACTCCCAAGACCCAATCGGCCCTTTTGGAAGCAATGGAAGAACGCCAGGTCTCGGTGGACGGTATTACTCATATGCTACCCAACCCTTTTATCGTATTGGCTACCCAGAACCCTATCGAATATGAAGGTACTTTCCCTTTGCCGGAAGCTCAACTTGACCGGTTTTTGTTGCGCCTGTCGCTGGGTTATCCCAGCCGCCAGAATGAGGTCGAACTGCTGGACCGTTTGCAGCGGACCCACCCCCTGGAAAGCCTGGGGCAGGTTTGCACCCCGGAGGAGTTGGTCGAAGCCCAGGCTGCAGTCCGGGAAGTCTACGTGGACGGCCTGATTAAAGAGTACATTGTGAATCTGGTAGCCTCGACCCGCGAGCAGGATGAAGTTTATCTTGGAGCCAGCCCACGCGGTTCTTTGGCCCTTTATCGCGCTTCCCAGGCTCACGCTATGTTGCAGGGACGGAACTATGTTATCCCTGACGATGTAAAGGCCCTGGCTCTGGTGACTTTGCCGCACCGCATCATCATGAGTCCCAGCGCCCGGATGAAGGGTATCAATAGCCAGGTAGTGGTCGAAGGACTCTTGAACCAGATTCAAGTCCCAGGCTCTAAAGCGGGCTACCGGTAATTGCTTAAAACGGCCTATCATTAGTTGTTACTCAGAGTACAATAAATAAAACAGTCTTGCCTGTATAGCAATTTAGTTATAAAATAGGCTGCACTTGAACCGGAAATAAATCTCTCCTATCCCCTCGTATCTGTCACCCGGTTCTCGGTGTTGAGGCTTTCCAAGAGGTCGAATGAAGATATTTCGTTTCATCCTGGTAATCGTCATTATCGCGGTTTTGGCCCAACTGATTCATATTCGCCTGTTATTTGTGCTGGACTATGCCCTGATCGGCATGCTGATTTTTGCTTTTGTCTGGGCGCAGTTAAGTTTGAGGTGGATTGAAGTTGAACGCAAGGGTAACGGCGACCGCTCCAACGTAGGCGATTACTACGAAGAAGTAATAACCTTGCGTAATCGCAGTTTCCTGCCCAAATTGTGGCTGGAGGTGCGCGATAACTCCGAACTGCCCGGCCATCGTTTGAATTGCGTACAGAGTTTGCGGCCTTTTGGTGAAGTTCAATGGCGGGCCAGAACCTACTGTTCGCTGCGGGGCCGCTTTCGGTTAGGGCCGGTAGCAATCACCACTGGCGACCCTTTCGGCCTGTTCCGCTTCAAAGTTGATCTGCCGGTCAAGCATTTCATTACGGTTTATCCGCCTACCTTTGAAATTAACCGCTTTGATGCCCTCTCCGGGGTTTTGCCCGGTGGCAATACGGCCAACCGGCCCACTCCTCATACCACGCCCAATATTACCGGTTTACGCGAGTACCGGCCCGGCGACGGCCTCAACCGAATTCACTGGGCTTCGACAGCCCGGCAGCGCAAGCTTATTGTGAAAGAATTCGATTTCGACCCGACTATTGATGTCCAGATTTTTTTGGATATGAACTTGAAAAATCACTGGGTGTTAAATCATATCAGCCGGAAAGGGGTTTCAATGGCAATACCGGCCAGCAGCGGGGCTCGCTCGAACGACTCGACCGAGGAATATTCGGTAGCCGCTGCCGCTACCCTGGCCCGTCATTTTCTCCACATTGGCCGGAGCGTCGGATTTACGGCCTGGGGCCAGCATCACGAAATAATTTCGCCAGACCGGGGCGAGCGCCAGCTAATGAAAGTATTGGAAGCCCTGGCGG
>JAYSYV010000353.1:0-1975 GCA_043727245.1 Chloroflexota bacterium
CCGCCACCCGGCCTGGAAATGACCGGGTTTAGCGCCCGGACCGACCCGGCTACCGGGGCGCACGACTCACTTTTCGCCAGGGTCTTTTATATAGAAGGAACAACCGGGCCGGAAGCCAGTCTGCTACTGATAACTTTTGATTTTATCGGCCTATCGCAAGCGCTGGTCGGGCAAATAAAACAGGCCGTGCAACAAAATTTTCAAATTCCGGTCGAGCGCGTGTTACTGGCCTGTTCGCACACCCACGGCGGACCGGCTACCCTTGACCACGAGTTTCTGGGGCGGCACGATAAAGCTTATCTCGATTCTATTGCCGGAAAAGTAGCCGGGGCAGTCAGTCAGGCCGTCCTGGGAACCGTCCCGGCTTATCTGCACATGGCGGAGGCTCAGGCCGAGGATGCCGGGAAAAACCGTAATGTGCCGGGCGGTCCGACCGACTCCACGGTGGCTGTGCTGGCCGCTACCGACCCGGCCACCAACGAACTGCTGGGCGTGGTGCTGAATTACACCTGCCATCCGACTGTACTTGGCCCTAAGAATTTGCTCTATACAGCGGACTATCCCTTTTATACCAACCGGCTAATCGCCCAGGCTACTGGCCTTTCCCCGGAGCGGATTCTTTTTACCCAGGGCGCTTGCGGCAATATCAACGCCGGACACACCACCAAAAGCAGCATGACAACCACGGCTTTGAGCTTGCGGACTTTTGAGGAAGCCGAAAAACTGGGCGGCAATGTCGGCAAAGCGGCCCTCGAAGCTTTAGAGGCCATCCAGGCTCAACCGGCGGAACACCGATTAGCTGTTGGGCCGGTCATCCCAGTGCTGAATGAAAAAGTAAACCTGGATTGGGAACCGGCGCTCTGGGCGACCCCGGCCACAGTCGGCAGTTTCCAGGCTGAAAAAGAAGCGGTCCTGGCGACCGGGGACGCGAATAGCCAGGCCGATGCCAGGGTGTTATTGCGTTGGTCCAGGGGCATGCTCGAAGAAGAGCTCGAACCGGCTTGGCCGCCTATCCAGGCCGCTTTGACCGCCGCCCGGTTGGACCGGCTCAACTGGCTGGCTATACCGGGCGAACTCTACGTGGAATACGGCCTGGCCCTCAAAGAAAAAGCCCGTCAGGCCGGCCAAAAAGCCTGGGTGCTGGGCTATACCAACGGCGACTACGGCTATTATCCGACCCAGGATGCCTTTGAACGCAAGGACTACGAAGCGGCCACGGCCTATCGCTATTATGGCTATCCCGGCCCTTTTACGCCTCAAGTTGGCGAAAATATCGGAGCAGCGGCTAACGCACTTCTGGCAGAAATCATCAATAAATAGGAGACGACAGGCAAAGCTATGAGTATTTCACATATAAAGGAAGGAAGACAGAGCATCGTCGAAGGCGAATTGGCCTTATTTGGGGGAACGGCGGACGCTCCGGCTTTCCCGGCCTGGCCCCAATTCGGCCCGGAGGAAGAAGCCGGGCTGCTGGAAGTCTTGCACAGCGGCGAATGGGGAGGTTACAACCCGGCCATCCCGGCCCTTGAAGAAAAATTTGCCGCCCGTCACGGCACGAGCCACGGTATCGCTATGGCGAACGGCACCCTAACGCTGGTAGCCGCTTTACAGGCTTGCGGCATCGGGGAAGAACCGGCTGACGAAGTAATTGTGCCTTCTTACACCTTTTTCGCCAGCGCATCCTCGGTCTTGCTGGCCGGGGCTTCGCTGCGTTTTGCCGATGTCGAGCCGGTCAGCCTGACCCTCGACCCGGCGGCGGTGGAAGCAGCCATTACGCCCCGGACACGGGCGGTGATGCCGGTCCATTTCGCCGGACACCCGGCTAACCTGGCCGCTCTAAAAGAAATCTGCCAGAAAAATAACCTGATTCTGCTGGAAGATGCCGCCCAGGCTCACGGGGCCGCTTTCCAGGGCAAACCGGTCGGAAGCTGGGGCGACCTGGGCAGCTTTAGCTTTCAGGCTTCCAAGAACATGA
>JAYSYV010000354.1:0-6193 GCA_043727245.1 Chloroflexota bacterium
CATCAATGCCAAAGCCCGGACGAGAAATCCTGGGCTTTTTATTGATACGCAACCGGAGCTGAAAGTATAGTAGCCTGACCTTCTGCCGTTTAATAAAGGAGCTTGCGCGATGCTGTCTAATCCGCCAAAGTTATTTTCCCTTTCACTCTTCCGGTTATTAGCCGTTTTTCTAACCTTGCTATGTACCCTGACTACTTTTTGGCTATCATGTTGATAGTCGGCAGAGTAAAGAGGATTTTAGGGCCGGAGTATTCGATTTGGAGAATTTCGACCAGTTCCGGTCCGGCTAACCGCAATATTTTCTCCAGCAGCACCACGTTTTCAGGGCTAGTGCCGATGCGCCGGGTCCATACCTCAAAGTCCATCTTGCCCCCTTCATCATAATAGTCATGCTCCACTGAAACTACCCTTAACCCGGCGCTTCCGGCCATGTTGCGCCATTCCGCTTCGGAATAGCTGCGAATGTGCGAAGGGTCGCGGAGCAACTCAAGCTGATTAATCTGACGGTCCAACTCCGGGTCTTCTGGTACGGTGGTATCCACAATAACCAGGCGTCCGCCCGGTATTAGTACCCGGACCATCTCGCTTACTGCCTGGGGCAGGTTGGTGAAATGATGGGTTGTGAGGCGGCAGAACACCAGTTCAAAGCAACCAGCTTCAAAGGGCAAATTTTCGGCTGCACCTAACCGAGTGGTCAGGTTAATTACACCTTTAGCCAGGGCATTAAGTGTGGTTTCTTCCAGCATGGCCGGGGTCAGGTCGAAAGCGACCACGCTGGCAACCAGGGGAGCAAAGGCAATGGCAGTATGCCCTGCGCCGGTCCCAATATCCAAAACCCGGTCGTTCGTACCGGGCCGGACTTTTGCAACCAGCTCGGCCAGGCTGGAAGAATTGTTATGACCCTGGCTGATGGTGTATTGGTGGGCATTAGGGCCAAAGCTGGCCTGGACACGCTCGTAATTTGTCGGGCTGTCTGTCATTCTTTTCTCCTTGAACTTGATTCGTGACTAGAATGCTTTGTTTACTTATTTTCAAGACTTCTCTGGGTTTTAATTAAGATTATCGAAGTTGCTTATCAAAGGGGATGCATTAAAAATTGGTCTATCAGGCCAGCCGCGTCTTGCACCAAATTTGGGTTGGCTGCGTCGAGCCATTGTAAGGTAGGGTCGCGCCGGAACCATGTATATTGATGGCGAATATAACGGTGGGTGGCAAATCGCATCAGATTTTTAGCTTCCTGAAGCGGTATTGTCCCGTTGAGGTATAAAATAACCTGCTGATAGCCCACGCTGCTCATAGCCGGTAGCAACGGAGAATACCCGGCAGCCAGCAAACCTTCGACCTCTCGGACCAGTCCCGCCTCGAACATCTTCTCAATTCGTTGGTCGGCCAGTTGGTAGAGCGTTTCTCGGTCCAGGGTCAGCCCTACTTTAAGCACCCGGTAGGGCGGAGCCTGTTTGCCCTGGGCCTGGGAAAATAACTCTCCCGTAGTGTGGAAGACTTCCAGGGCGCGAACTATCCGGCGAATGTTAAACGGGTTGATACGTTCGGCGGCAGCCGGGTCGAGTTTTTGAAGGTCGGCGTAAAGAGCCTCGGAACCGCGCTCGGCGGCTTCGCGTTCCAAACTGTCCCGCAGTTCGTGGCTGGGCGCAACACTCGGCACTTGCCAGCCCTCGACCAGGGCATTGAGATAGAGAACTGTTCCACCGACCAGGAAAGGCAACTTGCCCTGGGCGTGAATGTGGGCGATAGTGGCCTGGGCCTGTTCCAGGAAATCGGGTAGGTTAAATTCTTCATCGGGTTTAACGACATCCAGCAGATGATGGGGTACGCGCTGGCGTTCGGCCAGGGAAGGTTTGGCGGTCGCAATGTCAAGCCCCTGGTAAACGGTGCGGCTGTCGGCGCTGATAATTTCGCCGTTGTAGTGGGAAGCCAGGGCCAGGGCCAGAGCGCTTTTACCTACAGCAGTTGGGCCGGTTAAAACCACCAGGGGTCGGTCCATGCTAATGGTAGTCGGCCAGAAAACCGTCCTCGTCATATTCGGGTTCGGGTGTGGTGGGTTTTCCGATGGGACGTTTGGCGCGGACCGCCCGGCGGCTGATATAGGGCAGGTAAAATTCCATTTCGGGGAAATGCCGGGCAGCCCAGTCGAGCGCCCAGCTTTCGGGGTCAGCCGTTGCGCTGGCTGGTGGCAGATAGCGCACCCAGCGGTCCGGTGCGAGAGGGTGAGTCAGTTCAGCGGGAGCCTGGCCTTGCGTATCCGCTTGAAATCCGAGTCTGTGCAAGATTGCCAGCACCTGGGCTAAGTAGGGGTCAGAAGCCTGGGTATCGGGAGGTGTAGGAGCCGCTTTAGGAGAATTATTGCCAACCAGCGCCTGAAAAGCTTTTTCCAGGTTAAGTTTATCCCCGCCCCCCAGGTTTAAGAGGGGGCGGGAACCGGGCAATATTGGTTTGGGGGGGCGCAGTCCGGCCATGAGCAACAACTATCCTATTTCTCGTCGTAAGGCTTGTCTTGCCCGGTCGGCGGTTGGGCCTGAGTCGTATCGGTTTTGGGTTTTTGACCCATGCGCTGTTTGAGCGAGGCCAGTTCATCTTCCAGGGTTTCTTCCGCTTGCAGCTTATTGATTTCAGCTTCGGCGGCCATTCCCCGGTTGCTTTCCATGTCCATTTCAGCCCGGACTTGCTCCGCCATGATTTTATTCTGCATGCGGTTGTAATCGCTCGTAGGCAGGCCAGTGCCGGGGTCTTTGACACCCATGACCCGTTCTGCCTGCTTGTTCATATTATAGCGTGCGATCAGGTGGCCTTTATTTTGTTCAGTTTCGGCGTATTTCTTGCGCAGTTCTTCCACTTGCGAGCGCAACTGGCCGACGTTGTTGTCCTGGTCTCTAGCCTGCTGCTCCAGCCGGTCGGCTTCTTCCTCGGCCTGTAATTTCTGACGCAAAGCCTCGGTCGCCAGGTCGTCCCGGTTAGCCCGGACCGCCGTCTGGGCTTTGACCTCCCATTCCTGGGCGCGTCGCCGCTGGTCGGTGGCTTGCATTTCAAAAACCTTTTTCTGAACTATCGCGTCCTGGACCGCTTTGTCGGTCTGTTTCATGCCGTCTTGCATTTCCTGCATGAAATAATTCAAATCGGCTTCGGGGTTGGACGATTTATCCAGCATCGAATTTACGTTAGAACGCACAATCATGCCCACACGGTCAAGAATTCCCATTTTTTCACTTACCCTTTCGCTTGTCCGACTACCAAGAATCCATTAGCAAGTACGGGCCAGCCCGCCAAAAAGTTCCACTGTTTCTCTTATCTGTTATACCCCTTTAGCAGAAAAATTACAAGGCTGTCCAACGTAAAACGTGTTATCATGTGCCAAAATTAGCGGTAAACCTTAAAATAAGGGGTCTTTAACCGCATCTTCTTCACGTTTAACGTTTTACTTTCTACGAAAGTAAGCAACCTTGCCGCAAAGGCAAAGGAGTGAATTCGGTGGAGGCAAAAGTGAAGGTAAAGACCGCTGGTGGCTGGGTCAGGCCGAGCCTTTTAGCGAACAGCCGACTTGGGTCAGGTCGCAGATAGCCGGGAAGCCGCCCGATTAGCCGAATTTTTAGGTGGCAACCTGGAGTTGGAGTGGACTACTGTCAAATGAAAGAAATATGAAGATGGAAAAATCAAAATTGGTGCGGGCGGCGGTAATCCAGGCGGCCCCGGTGGCGTTTGAATGTGAACAAACTCTGGATAAAGTAGCCCGGCTGGCCCAGGAAGCCGCCGCCAGGGGTGTCCAACTGGCCGTTTTCCCGGAAGCTTTTATATCGGCCTACCCGAGGGGGCTTAACTTTGGCGCTACCATCGGCAGCCGCACGCCCGAAGGCCGCGATGACTTCCGGCGCTATTGGGAAAGCTCGATTGATGTGCCAGGCCCGGCGGTGGATAGATTGGCCCGGATTGCGGCGGCTAACCGGCTCTACCTGGTTATCGGCGTAATCGAGCGCGAGGGCGGGACACTATATTGCTCGGTCCTCTTTTTTGACGACCAGGGACGCTACCTGGGCAAACATCGCAAGCTGATGCCGACCGCCTCGGAAAGATTGGTCTGGGGTTTTGGGGACGGCTCGACTTTGCCGGTCTTTGATACGCCGCTGGGTAAGCTTGGGGCGGTTATTTGCTGGGAGAATTATATGCCGCTGCTCAGGACGGCCATGTATTCCAAAGGCATTCAGCTTTATTGCGCTCCTACCGCCGATGGCCGCGATAGCTGGATCTCGACCATGCAGCATATTGCCCTGGAAGGCCGCTGTTTTGTACTATCGTGCAACCAGTTCGCCCGGCGCAGCGATTACCCGGTGGATTACAACACCGCCTTTGGTGACGACCCCGACACGGTAATCTCAAGAGGCGGCAGTTGTATTATCAGCCCGTTAGGCGAAATCCTGGTTTCTCCCAACTACGAAGGGGAAGCTATCCTGACCGCCGACCTGGACCTGGCCGATATTGTGCGCGGCAAATACGATTTTGACGTGGTGGGCCACTACGCCCGGCCCGATGTCTTTGGTCTGGTAGTTAACGAAAAGCCCCAGTCTGCGGTCAGCCGTCTGGGCAGTCCCGCCCCTTATCTGGCAGCGGAGGCCAATGGCAAAGCCGAATTGGTGTTATAAATCTTAACCCTGGCCGACTGATACCGGTCTCGCTGCTAGAAAGGATGTTATTGGAAAATTATTTTTAATTTGTCCAAAACCATTTTACTACCGTACCTTATTTATCGCATCTAACAGGAGCCTTGATTGAATTCCCGGTTTTTTTATTTCTTATGAATTGCAATTTGGAACACAGCAAAAGTTTGTGAAATAAAGCTGCAATTCTACAGTTTTTAACCAAGGAGGTTATAACTTGAATAGGTTAAAGAATTTCAGGTGGGCCGGTTTACTGAGTGCAGGAACCGTTATGTTAGCCCTTTTTCTCTCTCTGTTTGCCATCCCAACGGAGGTTTCGGCTCAGACTGCTCCCCCTACCATGACTGTCAATATCCAGGGTTTTGCCTTTGCGCCCGCTACTATTACCATTCCAGTTGGAACCAAAGTTATTTGGACCAATAAGGACACTGCTGCTCATACTGTCACCAGCGACAGCGGAGGAGTGCTTAATTCACCCTTGATTCCCCAGAACGGAACCTTCGAGTTTACTTTCACCACCGCCGGAACCTTCAGCTACCACTGTACCCCTCACCCCAATATGAAGGCCAATATCGTTGTTACCGCCGCTACAGCAGCGACTACTGCAGCAGCCACAGCAGCTTCATCGGGAAGCGCTCCGGCCCAGGTTCCCGCGACTGGAATTGGCGGCTTAAACAACCCGGAAAGTCAGGGCCAGTTGCTCTGGCTAATTCCCCTGACCGCCCTGAGCCTCATTACCCTGCTGGCTCTGGCAGTCCGCCGCCGGACTCACCGCTAACCTTCCTGCCCTGGAAAACCCCCCTTATTAAAAATAATAGGGGTCTTATCCGCAAAGAGGTTGGAGCCTGGGTTTAGCAGGCTCCAACCTCTTTCTTTTATACCGGCTTATTTATCCATCTTCACAGTTACCGCGTAAGTAATATCATCCTGGCCGTTGCGCTGAATTAGCAAATTGGCATGCCATGTCCCAATCATACTCAGCACCGGCCCCTCGCCCAGGTAGCGGCCCGCCAGTCCGTTTACCGGTTTTAGCTCCAAGTTTGTGATACCCATGTCCATTTTCTGCATTTCCACGCGCAGGTCTACCAGGGCTGCGTCGGATACCGGCAGGCCGCTGACTTTGTCAGTTAGCCGGACTTCAAAACTATTTTCGCCCAGGATACCGGGGCTGATTGCCAGGTCAATTTTAAGGCCGCCTTGCTCGGCCTGGAAGTAGCGGACGCTGCTGCTGGCTAGACCTCTGGGCGGGGCGCTGCTGGTCAGGAAAGAAGCCGCCAGCAAAATTGCTACTGCCAGTCCGATTTCCAACCAGACTGACCGCCGGAACTTCAGGCCAAGCGTTCCAGCCACAATCGAACCGGCTCCTTCCTGGAGTCCGGCCTTTTTGGATTTAGCAAAATCACGCATTCGGGGGCTGACTACCAGCAAGTTATACGCGCCCAACAGCAGTAAAGGAACCAGCAAGGCTATTTTGATGGTCAGGCTCAGGCCGTAAGGGGTCGAAAGCAAGTCGCTCACATTTGCCAGTT
>JAYSYV010000355.1:0-1972 GCA_043727245.1 Chloroflexota bacterium
TGCCTTATATTGACGGTCGCGCCGTTAGATACGGTTGAGTCTTATGGCCGACCCAAGACGGTACAGGGTCTATCTACTATGGGCGGTCTCGCCGCTAGCAGTTTGTCGGAGAGAGCCTTATTTTGGCCGAAAGGGTACTACCTGTAGTTCTAAATTGACACGCTTTGTCTATAAGTGGTAGTCATTTCGATTACTCCGACAGGCTGCTAGCCCCAACTTTTTGAACTGATACGGTCCTTCCCGAAAAGGTTATCCTATGCCTATGAGAAGCGTGATGGCCCCTGGCAAGTCGTCTGGTCGCAAGCGACTGAAATCCGCTAAATAGAGCTAGCCAAGAAGGGCGCTCCCAGCACGAAGCAGTCCAGCCATAACGATACTTTCGCCAGTTCCACCGCCATCGGGTTGAGGTCCACTCCATAGATACACTGTTTGAGGACATACCGCTTGAGTATTTCAGAGAAGCCAATACAGGAGTGACATATTTTGAGCTACCCTCCATAAACAAATAAAAAGACCCTCGTTTAAGCAAGGGTCTTAAATCTTAAATTATGAGGTTATTTTAGCAAAACTTCCCCTGCTATCGCCAACTGGATTTCGCCAGCGGTTTCCAAATTCTGGATGCCTCCTGAAAAAGTATTAAAGGTGATAGCTAAAACGAGCCATTGTAAGTCACAATGTCTTGCTGATTGGCAGGCAACCCGTTAAAGTTAACCCCATACCACCAATAAACATTTTGTTGATTATTAGTGTCAGTCCAGGTAGCGTGAAAAACATCGTCAGAGCCAACTGCAATATCGGTATAATCACCGATAAAACCTCCTCGGAATTGATACCTGGAATTTATAGGCTTGGCTGTGACCGTTTGAGTCGTAGTGCTAGTTAGATTAGCCACCACATAATCCAGTTTGGCATTATTGATATATTTCCCGGTAACCAGGCAGTGGATACTACCGTTAGGGTCATATTGAGAACAGGTTTGCCAGGGAGAAACTACATCAGCAGCGTAGGCGGATAGATAGACTTTCCCACTAGGCGAAGCTGTGATACCAGGGAAGAAAGTATCTACCCGATGGGTATTTGGTTGAAGTTCAACTCCATTGTTATTAACCGGGTAACCAACCGGTGTTCGATTCTGAGCATCCAGTGCCGCAAAAGCAGGAACAGGTGTACTCCAAGTAGCCCCACCATTTGTAGATTTACTATAGACCGCTACTGAGTGGCAACCGCTAGTGCCGTTACAGAAACCGGCCGGGCTATAAGTCGTGGCGCTATCTTTCATCTGCGAAGACCAGGTAACATACAGATCGCCATTAGGAGTAACTGCGGCTGCCGGGAAGCTATTGACCCGGAAAGCCGTATTGGCAGGAGTAAGAATATCAGCTAGAGGTGCAACTGCAACCGGGTTGCTCCAGGTAACTCCTCCATCTTTAGATTTAACCATCCAGGTGCTGTCATAAGTATTTTTGCGTTGTGCACCATCCCAGAATACATAAACAGTTCCGTCAGGCCCGACTATCGGGCGTGAACCCTGTCCATACAAAACGTTACCTGAAATCAATTGCGGGGTGCTAAAGGTTGTTCCGCCATTAGTTGAGTAGGCAAAGGAAATCGGCGATTGTACATAGTTACCGTTAGCAGGATTGAATACAAACCTGGTCCAGGTTACATAAACTCTATCGCGGTAAGGACTTGTCGAGTGAGCATCTGCCGCAATCCACTCTTTGTCATTAAAAACAGCAGGTGAGGTGGTAGGATTGATAAAAGTGGGCGCACCCCAACTAAGGCTACCAGTGGTGCTAAATGTACCTTTGTTTACAGTGACAGTATTAGGAGCTGAATTACGATTGAATCCTAGCCCTGCGTAATAAACGCTACCTCGGCTGTCAAAAGCTAAAGCCGGATCGCCACCTCCATCATAATCGCCTCCGGCCAGTCGAGTAACACCCGGAATAAGGGTACCAAGATGGGCAGG
>JAYSYV010000356.1:0-1972 GCA_043727245.1 Chloroflexota bacterium
GGAAAAGATAAACTGTTCGATTTGTCACCAGAGCCGGAGAATGGGCCGGTACCGCGCGCTTTACTGGATTTGGAACATCCAGGGGACTTCTGGAATAAACATCTGCTACTTGGCGAATTTGTACCGCGCCACTGGGAAACCAATCCCGGCTATTTCTGGTTCGATGCGGAAGCCAAACCCGTGCCCTACTGGTTGAACCTCAACATCTTACGAACGGGTCTGGTTATCGTCGCTCCGCAGGGCAGTGGTAAGACCGCCTCAATCTTCAAACCGCTTCGGACCTTCGTGGACCGCAGCCGGTCAATGGGGATTTTCTTTGATGTAAAGAGCAGCGAAAACGCCAACGGCACCGGGACGGACTTCCCGCCGGAACTCTTTGACCTTAACTTTGATGCGGCTCGGCCTGATTCTATAAAGCTGAACCTGTTTGCAGGGCAGACCCCCGCGCAAGCGGGTGAAAGGCTGGCCGAGGCTTTAATCCCTGACCTGGGCGGCGATAAAGCCTACTTCTCAAACAATGCCAAGTCTGCTATGGCGTCCATTGTGGCGAGCTTTCACGCGATCTTTAACTCGTACCCGACGCTGGTCCAGATACTTAACTATCTGAGCAACCCTGAAAATCTGGAAAACCTGCATAAACGTTTGTTGAACCGTGTGAGTGGCCCGCAGGGCTCTGATTTTCTACGGCTTGCTACCCTGTTGCAGCGGGTTATTAACCTCTCCCAAAATAGGACCACCGACACGCTGGGCAACCTGGCAACGGCCCTTGAACCACTGGTTACAGACGTGGCCGCTAGGCTCCTTGTTACCAACCCGGAGTCAGGAGCTTATACTATCGAGCAACTTTTGAAGGAACCAAGACTTGTCAGGTTGGCCCTCCCGGTAGCCAACAACCCGCGCATCTACCCAATTATCGGCCGTCTGGTCCTGGCGCAGTTTACCTATGGGGTGCTATCACCGTCCTGTAACCGCCAGCTTTTCAAACTTATCGCGGTAGACGAGGCCCGGTTCTTTATCACCGACAACGTGGCGAACGGCATGGCCCAGGCCCGCTCTAGTAATGCCGGGTACGCTCTCAGCTTCCAGACCCTGACCCAGATTCGAGATGAAACCTTGCTGGATAACATCTTTGCCAACGCCGGGTCAAAACTGGTTATGGGAAAGGTCGGCGATAAAGATGCCGAGCGGTTCAGCCGGTTATTCGGCACCATCGAACTGCCCTATCTCTCACATTCCAACAGCGAAAGTCGTGGAACGAACCGCAACAGTGGGCGAAGTTACAGTCGGGGGTCAGAATTCGAATTTATGTCGAGTGGTCTGTCCGGTTACGAATCCCGCGCCACCAGGGCAACCACGAGCGGCCGCACCACCAGCTCCGGCAGCAGTCAGGGTACAAACCTCTCCACCCGAGCCCGGCGGCGGTTTCTGGATAGCGAGGTGCGGGAACTAGAACAGCGTCACGCCATTATTGAAAGCAGCGACGATCATGGCCGTCAGTGGTTTGCCCAGGTCATTGATATGGATGCTCGGCGGGTCAAAGAACTTGAACTAGCGGTCAGCCAGGAAATTGTCCGACTACTAAGTAAGAAATTCAAAGGCAGTATTGAAGTACGAGAACTGGGACTAACTTTCACCCCACCAACTAAAGCACAGACAAAAGCTCTCAGGGGCAAAAACAACCCTCAAATTCTCTCTTTACAGGGGTCGCCTGCGGCAGCGGTCACATTACCTCCCGCTAAAAACAAACCTATCCTGGTAGAAGGCGAGGTTATTATGACAACCGAACTCGAAGATGCGGAGGCTCACAAAGAAATTACACGAAACCTACTCCGGTCTTTAGGTCTGCCCGAAACCGAAGTTATAGAACTGGCGGCAATAATGGACAACGATAACCGTTCGGACGATGACCTTATCCGGCTTATTGATTACATTAAAACCAGAGACCCCGATAATCTGGCCGACCTGGTAGCGA
>JAYSYV010000357.1:0-1970 GCA_043727245.1 Chloroflexota bacterium
GAACTGGCTCACCAATCCGGGGCTAAGCTGGTGAGATTAGGCATACTCTGGAGTACTTTAGAGCAAAGCGGCAAGGAGCAGTATACCGGCTGGTATTTACAGGCCCTGGATTACGCCCTCGAGCAGGCTCGACAGCAGGGGCTACGGGTGCTGGTAACCTTTTCTCAAACACCTTGCTGGGCATCGGCTGACCCGAAAAAACAGTGCGGCGGCAGCCGACCGGATTACAATGTCTGGTATCCACCGGCGCATCCCGAAGACCTGGCAGGCGCTTTCAGGCTTGTAATGCAACGTTACGGCTCACAGGTCCAGGCCTGGGAGATCTGGAATGAACCGAATCTGGCCCAATTCTGGGGGAACATGCCTCCTGATGCCGCAGCTTACGTTTCCCTGCTTAAAACGGCTTACCAGGCCGCTAAAGCGGTCAACCCCGGCTCTGTAATACTGGGGGGGTCTCTTTCGGGGAGCGATCTTAATTATTTGAAGGCGATGTACCAGGCCGGAGCTAAAGATTATTACGATGCTTTAGCCCTTCATCCTTATAGCGATACGGATCCTCCTGATAATTGCGAGGATTTGCGGGCTAGCTTCCTGTGTGGAGTGTCTCTTATTCACAATACAATGTTAGGCCAGGGAGATGCCAGGCCTGTATGGATCACTGAAATAGGCTGGAGCAGCTATACCGGTAAAGGTGGGGTCGGAGAGGAGGACCAGGCAGCCTATTTAAAACAAGCCTTTGAAACTTTAAAGTCTTGGGATTTTGTACCGGTAGCGATCTGGTATAACCTGATAGACCGGCCCTTTGATGACCCAGGCTATAGTCTTTACGATAAAGAAACCTTTTACGGGCTTTACACAGCGAAACTCCAATCAAAACCGGCGGCCCAGGAGTTTCGTAAAATTAGTTTACCCTGATCAAGCTAGAATAGTTAGTGACTATTTGAAAAGAAGTAAAGCCGACTTAAACCAGAAACCGTTAAGCTGATAGTAGTCAGCTAAATCAGCCTTTCATTCGTCTCAGAACGAGCCGCAGCCCGCCCCCGGTTGGGCTGCCACAGACCCTGGAGGAGATAAGACGCATCAAAGGCGGCCACCATCTCCCTCGTAGCATCTTTTGAGCCGCCTATCGAGACAATTACCTCGTAATCCCCGGCGGGCATGGTCTGGTCGGCCAAGGTTTTGAGCAACCGCCGGACCGATTCGCAGCGCTGGTAAGTCGGAATGACTGCGTTTATTTTAAAATATCCTGGACATATCCTGATGCTACCTAGCACTCACCGGGTATAGTTACTGGTCCTGCTCAGTCAGGGTCAGCTACCCAGATAAACAAGATTAAATTTATTCAAGAAAATGCTGACAAAGATGAGCAGCAACAAAGGAATAAGGAAGGTTAACCATAGCCTCAAGTGGCCGGCCAATTTCCCCTGGAAATGTCCTAGCAGTTCTTTAAGAAAGATGGTTATAATTAATAGGGCACTTGCAACGACAGCCATGGGAGTGGTTGTCCAGCGGGTTAATATATCCTGCTGGGCTTTGCTACTGAGTATCTGAACTATAAGTACAACACTCAGCCCTACTGCTATTAATTTAATTAAGCTGCCTACAAGAAAGGCCGGTCTCTTCAGGTTGCTTCTGAACGATTTTGTGCTAGCCGGGTCGTCCGCAATAACTTCTGTGAAATCTTCGAGTTTCCGGGAAGACGCCTGGCTCTGGTTAACTTTAGGCGCAGAGGAGTTGCTGACTTTCGGCTGCATTGGTACGGCTGGATAAATTACCCTGGACAGCCCAATTAATTCGGACATATCAACTATTCTGGCCGGTTTAATGACTTTAGGTGGCTGAATTACGTGATGATGGGTAGCCGAGTTTTTTCCTTTTTTCTTTTTTCTTTTATACTTATTGAGCCCGGACCTCTTTCCACTCCCTGGAACTGTAAGCTGTTTAATATCTACCGCACTAAATTTATAGAT
>JAYSYV010000358.1:0-1969 GCA_043727245.1 Chloroflexota bacterium
CGGGTTGGAATGCTTAGATTGACAGCCGGTGTCACCTGGGGCGCGGTACTGTTGTAAACTACTACCCCCAATCCCAGGGCAAAGACCAGGAAAAGCAGACTGCCTGCCAGCGTCACTATGGCCGAACTAAAAAGATTTTGCCCCTTTGGGGTAGGGCGTGAAGGTTTAGTGATGGTCTTTTCAACCGGCTTTACTTCTACCACTTCGGCGGCAGCTTCGTTGGGAAGGGGTTGGTCTAAGAGGTAGCGCAGCCTGGACGAGCTATCCGTCTGAGTTGCTTTAACCGAACTGAGCGGGACGATTGGCTGGGTAACAATAAACGAGCTGACTAATTTAGCAGCACTGACCGATTTATCCACCGGGGCGATTGGCTGGGTAACAATAACTGGGCTGACTGGTTGAGTCACACTGTCCGCAAGACTTGATTGAGTAATAATGACCGGGATATCTGGAATAGCCACCGAGATAACAGGCGTAATGAGCGGGATAATTGACGTAGCCGCTAAAGGTTTAAAGTTTGCATCTAACTCGATTAGTTCGCCACAATGAGGGCAATCAAATGAGTTTGGAACCGTTTCTCGGACAGTTCTTGGTTTGGTAGAAGATTTTTGCCTGGAATTAAATCGTACCACTTAGCAACCACCTCTTTGTAAACTTTAATTACCCTTGAATTGAGCTACAGAGTCTTACAACCGGTTAGCGGTTTACTAACCGATACATAAAATCAAAAAACTTTCCCACCGGGGATTTAGCTTGTCGGGCTATCATTGCAGATTATACCTACAATTTTAACTTAAAATTGCCGGTTTGTCACTAGGGTATTTGTTTGCGCCTGGTTAAATATTGATAGTTCTCAGGTGATTAGTTCTAGTTTAAACCTGTTTAAGCCAATATTAATTTTTTATGGCCCATAAGCGCTCGGATACCGTTGGGTTAGAGGGCTGTTTTAGGCTCGGACATAGAGGATACAGCGGCTTTCCGGTTGGTTTTGCTGCTACTTTACTAAATTTTGAAACTTATCTAACCTACCACTATCTCCAGTCAAAAGTTCTAGCCGGGCATTTTGCTATAATAGCAGGCTAGAACTTTTTATTTCTGATCAAACAAGTTTTGAAATTTGGTGGTTTACCCTCTTGACTTTAACGCAGGGTAGTAGAATTAAATTAGAAAAGAGCCTTACCCTGTTATCGGGTAAGGCTCTTTCTATCTGCTGTATATAAAACCTTAGCCTCCGGCTTTGCCCAGGAAAAAACTCAGGGCCAGGATGGACACCACTACCAGGCAAATCAGGCTAAAGGCCCAGTTTTTCTGCTGTATAAATCCCCAACCGGCCAGAATCAAATTCAGTACCGGCGTGGCAATCAGGACTACTAACCCCAGCATTATCAGGGCGAACGGCTTAAAAGCCAGGCTACCCTGCCAGATTTCGCCGGGGCCAGTCGGAAAATAAACGGTCCCGGCTGAATTCTCTATATCGTGGAAAGTAATATAGGGCTGGCTTCCCCCGGCAGTGGCATAAAGATTTCCGGCAGCGTAACCACTCTGGCCGGTTATGAGGAATAAGCCCAGACCCAGAACAATCAGGGCCGCGCTTACTATTACGCCGCCCCGCAGAACCAGGCTCAAAAGCGACCGGTTGGGACCGGTTGGAGCCGGGATACTTTTCGGCGTGACCTTCTTCAGCGGTGGACTATAATCCATGCAGATTACTTTCTTCTTCCTGGCATTCCGGTTAATCTAATTGCTCAAGCTAAAATGCCTACAGCTTTAAGCAACATCTGGACAGTCAGAACAAGCAATATTCCTATAAAGAGCCAGCGAATGACCGAGCCTTTCAGGACCATCAGCAGATGCGTGCCGACAATCGAACCCAACAATACGCCAAGGGCGACCGGGGCGGCCAGGAAAGGATTGATATAGCCCCGCGCCAGGTAAATTCCGGCGCTGGCAACCGCTGTTACCCCGATCA
>JAYSYV010000359.1:0-6178 GCA_043727245.1 Chloroflexota bacterium
CTGAGTGGCGGCGTTTAAGCCAGTCATAGGATGGTTGAACGCGTGCGCCTGTTGCTGCGCTCCCGCCTGTAGCCAATCGCCCCGGTGCGGCTGGATGGCATAGTGGAATGTGTGCTGCCCCAGGAGTTGAGCGCCGGGTGTTGCCAGGCCCGGTCCGGCATGGTCGCGCCGGGTCAGCAAGTCGCTCCGGGATAGCCATCCGACACACCGCAGCAAGGTCAGGGCGATAGACGAGCCGTTGCTGTCATCAGCCGGTAGAATCTCATATTCGGGCAGACCCCGGTTCATCACGGTAAAGCCCAGGTTTTTAACCGGGTCGTAAATTGATACAAAGCTTTTCTGGGGCGCAGTCGGCACCGGGTCTTCCCGCCAGTTGCTATCGAAAGCCGGTAGCAAGGTGGGCCTTTTAACCACGTCAAAAGCCTGTTCGGCGTAAGACTCGGTAACGGCAAAGGGGGCCGGTAAAACCACCTGCAACCGGTGGTCTTTCGCCAGGTTCTCGAAGGTAACAGTGAAATCCAGCCGCTTGAGGCCCGGAACCAGGCGGGCTTCAATCTCCACCAGGCAGCGCACTATATCGGTTTCGCGGGTCTGGCGGTCTTCGCTCAAACCGACCGGTAATTCCAGGACCGCCTTGACGACAAGCTTGCTCTGCAAAGGGCTGATGTGGCGGGTTATTTCGGATTGACCACTAAAGCTTTCGATTACCCGGTCCCTGGTAGCGGGCGAATAATTGTACTCATCCCCGGCATCCGCGCCGTCCCGGAAGCGATTTAAGCCGGTGAACTTTTCGCCGGTTTCTTTATCCAGCAGATTGAATAGTCCGGTCGCCGGGACCGCCCTTAACTCGTAGAACTCATTCTCAATCAGGAAAAAGGTATCGGAAATTTCTTCCAGGTTCGGTTCCGGTTGAATGGATGGGCTGACACTGGGGCGCAAGTAGAAGGTTTTGTAACCCGTAGGCGGCATATCTCTGGCAATAAATTCCAGCCTGGCTCCGGTCTGCCGGAAAACCGTCAGGCGGAAAGTTTCTATTCCAGCATCAATATAACGTTCGACTTCTTCCGCCGCTCGCGTCATCAACGCCGGGTCGCTCGGAGCCGCCGACATATAGATTACCACCACGCGAGCTTCAATTATTTTCGGGTCTGAGGTTGGCAGGAAATCAAGCGAGGCCATAGTGTAGTCCATAATACGGCCTTCGTCCCCGGCCTGGGCGGCCATGCCGTTGAGGGCAAAGGCCGGAATATCCATGTTGAACAGCATTTCCTCATCGAAGCTGGAAACGGTGTGAGGCAATATATTATTCTGGTTGTCCGTAACCACGAAATTGGTTAAACCTTCCGGGGCTGAAATGGATAGGGCGGCCAGTTCGGTCCGCCAGGCTGGGATCGGGTTGAAAATCACGATTGGCTGGACCTTTTCAGCGTTGGGCAAGGTTGTGTTAATGGCCCGCGTCAGGTTGCGATTGGACTCCTGGACCAAATCCAGGCCAATTTGTTCAACCCACTCGAAGCGAGTCTGCATTTCTTCGTGAACCGGGTCAATGCTGCACCCGCAAATACTGTCGTGGGGATGGTTTTGAAGCAGGTATTTCCAGGCGGTTCGGTACAGCCCTTGCAGCGAAGCCGGGTCAAAATCTTTGGTGGCCGTTTGGCCCGGTAGCGAGGCGGCCCAGGCCAGGGCCGGACCGGCTTCCCGTTCCAGCAGACCTTCCAGGTGGGCGTTGCGCTGTTTAATTGGCATCCGGCTGCTGGTGACACCCGGCAGCAAATAGGCCAACTGGCTATCCCGAAATTCACCTACATGCCGGGGCGTTTCGGGCCGTTCCCAGACACCGCTCTGGCGAGCCAATTCAAGGTATAGCGGCAGAGTGCCGTGAATTATCTGGTAAGACTCGCCCTGCTTTTCCAGTTCTTCGCGTACCGCTCGCAAAGTCGCCGGTAATTCGGGGGCGGGTTCTACGTGGTCGTTGCCGTTCATCAAGAGAGCGATATTGGAGGCGGTGCGGTCAATAATCAGTTCTTTAATCGCTTTAAGCTGGGTCAAGGCCGCTTCCGGCCCGCTGTTCCAGGCCACCGCCGAACTGTAGCCGCCGATGTTGGCATTGCCGGGCAAGTGGACCCCGTTTACAGCCGTACCGTCCGGGGCGACCCAGACAAATTCTACCTGGACCATATCCGGCCCTACCCCTCGCCAGAATACCGCGCTGTCAATATTGAAGCCTTTCAAAATCTGGGGCATCTGGCTGGTATGCCCGAAGGGGTCCGGCACATATCCTACTCGCATGGCCCGGCCAAAACTCTGGGCCATTTGAAGACCACGCAACAAGTTTTGAATATGAGCCTCACCGCTGACCAGAAACTGGTCGGCCAGGATATACCAGGGGCCGACCAGTAACCGGCCCGCCTGGACGTGGCGTTCCAGGTCAGCCCGACGGTCCGGGCGGACTTCCAGGTAATCTTCCAGCACAATAGTCTGCCCGTCCAGCATAAAAAAGGCGTATTCCGCGTCACTGTCCAGGATAGCCAGCAGCCGGTCAACCAGGCGGACCAGCTTGAAGCGGTATTGTTGGAAAGTGAGATACCATTCCCGGTCCCAGTGCGTATGCGAAACCACTACCAGCGTTTTTTTAGCTGTCTCGGTTGATAAGGAATTGTCCTGTGCGGGTGAATAGGTAAGGCTCATTTTGAATCACTTTCTTAAATTTTGAAGGTCGGACGAAAGTAAAATTAGGCTTTGTCCGGTAAATCGCTCTGAATTCGGTTTTTGGTTCAGGCTGCGTTTAATTACCAGGAAACCGGTACAGCGTTGACTGAATTATAACTATTTTTAGCCTTAACAGGCAAATTGGGTATTTCCTTTGTCTGGGGAAGCGTTTTAGCATATCGGAATTGCTTCTACTAATAACCGGCGGCTGAAATGTGCCTTTCTCAGCACATTTATTAATAACCGGCTGAAATTTGTGGCAAAAAGGCATATATAGATGGTATATTAAACGATAGAAATTGCTTTCCCAGGAAAGATTCAGCTAGAAAAGTACATTGATTGGTGGCTTAATTAGTATAAACCTGTACGAAAGTTTGGCTTGCTAATCTGCTCCTTTAAGTTCAAAGTCCTCTTTAAATGCAGGGGATTTCAAAAAATCTTGCTAATTCTATCATAGAATAGAGCGAACAACTGGAAAGGGCGAATGGGTGGCTAAAGATAGCTCCTCTGCCGGGCTGGTCCGGCGGTTATCGCGTAATATTTTTATAACGATTGGGTTGCTATTATTTGTCATGGGCCTCAACCTGTTAATGAGCTTTGTCATTGTTAATAACCAGTGGACCAGGGATGATCAAAAAGCGGTTGCAACCCAAAATGTCGGGTCTATTCTGACCTCGATGCTCGACCAGGAAACCGGGATACGGGCCTATATCTCGACCACCGACCCGGTTTTCCTGGAACCCTATAACAAGGGCCGGACCAATTATGAAACGGCCGTAAATACCCTGCAAACCTTATTTAAAGACCCTCTTCTTAAAAATTCGAGCGATGCCTTAACCCCGGTTTTGCAGCGGGCCGAAGTTTGGTATCAAAGCTTTAGTCAGGCCCAGGCAGCCCGTGTATCCAAAGGTGACACCGAACTGAGCGCGGCCCGGCAACCTGCCCGCGCCCTGGAAGGTAAAGCTCTTTTTGATAGTTTTCGTGAGTCCCTGGCTGACCTTAACCAGGCTGTAAAAACAGATCTTGATATGCGCCAGGAACGGGTTAATACCTTTAATCTGATACTATTTTTGATCACGGTGGCGGTGGCTTTGGGGGCCGTCTTGCTTATCTGGCGCTCATTTGCCCGCTTCATCGTCAAAATCCGCTCTCAATTGACCCAGTTAATGGCTGTCACCGACCGCCTGGAGGCGGGCGACCTTGCGGCCAGGGTGGAAAATCCGGCCAATGATGAACTGGGCCGGTTAGGCACAAATTTCAACAGTATGGCTGCTTCCCTGGAGACTCAGCAAAACGCTCTCAAGCAGCAGGATATTCAAGAAAGCCTGCTTGTTTTGAATAATGCCCTGACCACCAGTCTGGAACTTGAACCGCTGCTCGACCAGTTTTTAATGGCCCTGGTGAGAGAATTACAGCTTCAAGTAGGCGTGGTTTACCTTTATAACCAGGATACAAGCTTGCTAACCCTCACGGCGGCGGACGGAGTAGACCGGCGGCATCTCCAGGCTTATTTTAACCTGGGCGAAGGCTTTCCTGGGCGAGTAGCTAAAACGCGCCAGCCCCTCTCTTTAATTCGTCCCGATACGCCCGAATCCAAAGACTTTATAATCAAAACTTTGATGGGTGAGGTCGTTCCGGCCTCGCTTTACCATCTGCCGCTGCTGCGGGGCGAAGAATTGTTAGGCGTTTTGAGTACCGGGACGATTTACCCGATGAGCGAAAAATCTCGCAATGTGCTGGATGTTATAACCGGCAACCTGGCCGTAACGATTAGCAACGGCCTGGCCTACCGCCATATCCAGAGCCAGGCAGACGAACTGGAACGTCGCCAGCGTGAGCTACAACGCAGTAATACCGAGTTAAGCCGCCAGCGCGACGAATTATCTATTCTCAATTCGGCCCTGGAACAGGCTAACCGGACCCGTAGCCAGTTCCTTTCTACTATGTCGCACGAATTAAGAACGCCTCTGACCGCTATTATCGGGTTCAGCCAGCTTTCTCTACGCGGTGCGGAAGTAGCTAATCTTTCCACGCGCCAGAAGTCCAACCTTGAACGGGTCTTGAAAAACGGCCAGCACTTGCTCAATCTGGTCAATGATGTGCTGGATATTGCTAAAATCGAAGCCGGTCGGATGGATATTTCCCATTCCCAGCTAGAGCTTGACCCATTTCTACAGTCGCTTATCGAACAAACCCAGTCTTTAGCCATAAAGAAACACTTAAAGTTTACCGCGTCCGTAAACCCGGATATAGGTACGATTGAGAGCGACCCGGATAAATTGCGCCAGATACTGCTCAATTTGATTTCTAATGCTCTGAAATTCACCGAAAAAGGGGAAGTTTCATTGACAGCCCGCATGGCTCCCGAAGGGCCGGAAGGCTTTCAAACCGGCCAGGAATGGGTCGCGATTTCGGTCAAGGATAGCGGTATCGGTATTCCGGTAGAAAAACAAGCTCAGATTTTTGAAGAGTTTTACCAGGTTGATAATTCCAGCAGCCGCACGTACGGAGGCACTGGCCTGGGACTTTCTATCGTGCGTAAGTTGACCGAGTTATTAGAAGGCAAACTCCAACTTGAAAGCCAGTCCGGCACTGGCAGCACCTTTACTATTCTATTACCCCGCCGACCCACTCAGGATAGAGTTGACCCGGTCAGCCTGCGGCCCACCCTTTTGAACGCGCCATCTTATGTGGCAACTACCTCATCAACAACCGTTCAGGTCGTTTCTCCGGCCCTACCGGCTTTTTTGAAGGAAGAAGACGCGCTTGACCGGGCGGTCCAAACTAGCCAGGAGTTGGGCAAAAAACTGGTAATTTCCATTGATGATGACCTCGATGTGGTTGACCTTATTCAACACGCCCTGGAAGACACTTCCTATTATGTGGTCGGCCTGTCCGAACCTAGCCGCGCCCTCTCGGTTATAACGCGCCTGAAACCTTTTGCCGTAACCCTCGATGTAATGATGCCGCAGTCCAACGGCTGGCAAGTTTTGCAACAGCTCAAATCCGAACCGGCCACAGCACCTATCCCGGTTATTATGTTATCAGTGGTGGCTGACCGGTCGGCTGGTTTTGTCCTGGGCGCTAACGAATATCTGGTAAAACCGATTGACCGGGAGATTTTACTCAGAACCCTTGACCGTTTTACTCGCCTGGCCGGTGAGGCAGTAGCTGAACTGGAACTAACTGTTTCAGGTGACGGGAGCAACAGTGCCGATATGAAACGGGGCGGGCTGGAAATTTCCGACCCTTCCAGAGATATATTGGTAGTTGATGATGAGCCGGATATTCGGAATATCCTTGAACAGGCCATTACGGATGCCGGTTACACGGTGCGGACTGCCGCCGGTGGGCAGGAAGCCTTGCGCCTGATAGAGCAGGCCCAGCCGGGGGTAATTCTGCTGGACTTAATGATGCCTGACATGGACGGTTTCGAGGTGTTGCAGCGCATCCGGGCCAATCCGCTGAC